>JARFQX010000326.1 GCA_029287555.1 Rubripirellula sp.
GCCCGCAAATGCATCGGACGGAAGTGGGGCGGTGTGCACAAGAGCACAATGTCCACGTCCGATTCGATCAGGCGACGGTATCCATCAAAGCCACCAAATCGCCGTTCAGGATCGACCTTCACTTGATCGGCAATGCGCTGCTGGCGCGAGAGAGTTTGCAGACAGGTATACATGGGTTCCGCAAAGGCATCGGCGACCGCCGTGAGGCGAGTGTTGGAATCAGCCGTCAATGCCTGCACGGCCGCGCCGGTTCCTCGCCCCCCACAACCGACCAGTCCGAGACGCAACAGGTCACTGCCGGCCGCGTGCACCGGTCTCGAAGAGGCTAGCGTCGCAAGCGCCGATCCCGTCGCAACGGCTGCTCCGGAGTTGACAAGGAATCCGCGACGAGAATTCGGGTTGCTCGTGGTTGCTTTCTCTGTTTCATTCATGACGGGCACTGACTAGGGGAATTCACATCGGACACATTGTCGGCATTCGCATTGTATCGTCATTCACTTGTTGATTGGCGCGTCGGATCGGATCCACTCGAGCAGTGTGATATAGCTTGGGGTAATCGTCGCCTCCGGCTGAGTTCTTGTTGCGTGATGGTTCGACCCCGCGATTCCGCATGCGAAGTTTGAAGACACTGCGTTACTTCTTGGCGTTCCTGTTCGGCACCGGCGCCTCCTTTTTCGGAAGCCACTTCGCC
Source organism: Rubripirellula sp. (assembly GCA_029287555.1). Taxonomy (GTDB): domain Bacteria; phylum Planctomycetota; class Planctomycetia; order Pirellulales; family Pirellulaceae; genus Rubripirellula. The sequence goes on from JARFQX010000326.1 coordinate 692, forward strand.
ATTTTGGCTTTGATCGGGTTGGAATCCGGTAGCGAAGCAAGATTCGTCCACTCGTACGGGTCGTTGCGATGATCGTAGAGTTCTTCCTCACCATTGGCGTAGCGGATGTATCGATACGACTCGGTGCGAACCGCGTGATTACCGCGGCCATGCGTGGTGATGGCTGGACGGTCCCATGACGCAGCGGGATTCTTGAGCAATGGGACGATGCTCTCGCCTTCGACGTGCTCCGGAACCGGCAACCCCGCCAGCTCGCAGAGCGTTGGATAGATGCTCATCAGATCCACGGTGCGACGGCATCGAGTTCCAGGCGCCGTGATGCCCGGAACCAACCAGATGTATGGCGTGCGCGTCGGCTCCTCCCAGAGCGCGAACTTACGCCAGTGTTCCTTCTCGCCAAACGACCACCCGTGATCCGTCCACAAAACCACGATGGTGTTGTCCTTGTTCGGGCTCTTTTCGAGCGCATCAAGCAGACGACCGACGTTCATGTCGGTGTAGGCACAAGTTGCCAGGTAGGATTGGATGGCAGCCTTCCAGCGACCGCTCTTTAGAAACCTCGCGTGGTCGCCCTGTGGCCCCGCCATCCGCACCCCAGCCGGCCCGATATCGGCGAGATCGTTGTCGATATGGGGTGGTAAATCGATCGAATCCAGCGGAAAGGGCTCGTAGTACTTTCGCGGCGCAACGAAGGCGAGGTGCGGTTTATAGAGACCACACGCCAGAAAGAAGGGACGATCGTGTTCCTTTTGTAGTCGCTCGATGATGTAGTCCGCACTGTGCCAGTCGATCAGGTCTTCGTCCTTTAAATCGGGATGCACCTTGTCGACGTGGAAGCCGTCGAGCTTCTCGACCCCGGGGCCATTGGAACTCTTGCCCTCCTTTGACATGTATTCGCTCCACTCCTCTTCGTGGTAGGCCATGGAATGATAAATCTTCCCGGCGCCGGCAACGTGGTAGCCAGCCTGGAGGAACTGCGCGCTGAGCCCCTCGCCGGCCTCCTGAAAATTCTTCCACTTATCGCCATTACGGTAGCAGCCGGTCGTCCACGGTCGGCGCCCACCCATGATCGCGCATCGCGAGGGTTCGCACGCCGGTACCGGGCAATAGGCGTGCTCGAACGTCAGCCCCATCGACGCAAGACGGTCAATGTTCGGAGTCTTCGCTTGCGGGTTGCGTCCGAGGTGCGTGACCCAGTGATTGAGGTCATCGATCGCAATGAACAGAACATTCGGTTTTTCACCTGCGGTTGCATGGGAGACGAGTCCGCAAACAACCAGGGCACAGAGGAGGAGGTGTTTCATGAAAGGTATTCCGTTCGCTGGGATTATTCGCTGTTCGTCTTCTCGTTTTCCATCAACCCCACTCGATCGTCGTGGTCTTTCCGTTGCCGAGTAGGTTTCCGCCGATCGCATGAAGCACCATGGAAACGCCTTGACGCGAAAACCGGGCATCAACCCATCCGACCGGTTGACTGTCGTTGAAGTTGTAGCCGACCGCGGGCAGATTGATCAGGTGAATGTGTCCGCGCCGCTCTTGTGCGTAGGCGTGCGAATGACCGTAGAAAAGAGCTTTGACCTTTTGATGTTGGCTAATGATCTTGAATAGGCGATCCACGTCGAGCAGATCACCGTCGCCGTCACCTAGCGTGTGGTGAACAAATAAGACGTGGGGGCGATCGTCTGAGTTTTCAAGAAAGTTGCCAAGCCAATCGCGTTGCGTCTTGCCCAACAATCCGGCGACCTTGTCAACGTAGAGCAGCGAATCGAGGACGATGAATCGAACCGCTCCGCGATCGAACACGGTGACATGCTTGCCGGCAACCGTTTCGTCACTGCCCGCGTCAGCGAATACGTCGAAGAAATTGCTTCGGTCATCATGATTGCCCAGACCAATGTAGATCGGCGAACGACTGGCAACCGGAGCGAGCAGGTCTTTCAATGAGTTGTAGTCCTCTCGAAGCCCCTTCAGCCGGGCGGCATCGCCGTTGACGATCACGGCTTGCGGGTTGGCCGCGACGACTTGGGGGACAATTTGACGAAGATTGTCGACCGGTCGGAAACCGCGGTACTCATTGTTGGGGTCGGCCGGAATGTGCGTATCCGACAAAAGTGCGAGATGCGCCTCCATGGAACTGTCTTCCGCGGCCAGCGGAGATCTGGCGAGCTGCGCCAACGCTGTCGCACTCGCCATCCGTACCGCGGTGCTAAGAAACGTCTTGCGATCAACAGGTTGAAAGTACAGTCCAGGCATGAGGCGTGATTCCCGGAAGTTTCGTGTTCGAAAGAAAACGTGTGATTAATCCGCAGATCATTGTACACCGTACGGCTGCGCAACTTGCCATGCGAGTTCGTCTGGCAAGCCCGTTGGAATCGTGCCCATGACCTGCAGAATCTGGCCTGGCGAAGGACGCGGAAGTGCCGAATCGCCGGGACGAAGGGGCTCGGCATTCAGCGCCGCCGCTTCGACGTGTTATGCTGAGACGTGTCGTGACTGGCCGGCGGATGCGGCAGTTGATTCTGGATTAGCATCGGTAGTGTAGTTTGGAGCTCGGCAATACCTCATGGGTCTTCTCCTGGTCGCCGGATTGCTCGGGTTGTTTCTGGCGGCTGCCGCCCTGCTCGCAATCTGGGTCGCCTTCGGTGGATCGAGTTTGGTGTATCGCGGCAGCTACGCGATTCTGGGTGCGTCGGCAGCCGGGCTCGCGTTTTGCTTTGCAAGCGGCGAGTTGGAACTCGAGTGGCTTGGACTGATGTGGATTGTCGTGATGACGATTGCCCTGTTGTTTTTTTCGGTGCGTTGCTTCGGCGTACGGCTTGTCAACATTCAGCAGGGCAACGGAATCGGATCCAACGAAGCTCAGTTTTCGATAAGACAACTGATGGCCTTGACCGCCGCGACTGCGGCCACCGCGGCGGTTGCCAGATGGTTGGCACCATTAACGATGACGGTCGAGGCGATGATGTTTGGCGGCGGCATCGCGGTTTGTTTGGGCGGTCTCGCGCTCGGCTTGGCCTGGGGAACGCTGCGATGCGAAATCAGTCGGAAGCGGTCCCTGGTTTTGGCTGTTGTCTCGCTGATGGCGGCGGGATCCGTCTATTACGTGATGGAAGTCACCGAGGCGGATCCGGGACTCGTCTGGGCTTGCGTTGTTGTCATGTACTGCATGGCACTCTCCGCGGCTTTCTTGTACGCCCGATCACTCGGGATACGTTTACTTGGCGATTGTGAGAGTCGAGTCGATGCCGTCTGAAAGCCATCCGCCAGCGTGGTTTGATAGGAAGTGGGGTCGAGTCGCGGAGATCTTTTTCCTCTTCCTGACCGCATTGCTGATTATCTCGATCGGATGGTCGCTCGTTGGGAATGGCCTCCTCGCTCGCCAGTGGGTCGTTTGGGTAGCAAACATCGCCATGCTACTGGTCGTCTGGCTGGGTTTGCGTCGGCGGGGGCAAACGTGGGCGGACTTGGGACTGGGCGTCGAGTTCCGAGGTTGGCTTCCGCTGGTGGCCGATATCTTGAAATCCATTGTGGTTTTTATCGTGGCGATCGTCGCGTTCGTGGTCGGCTCGATCTTTGCCCCAGTTGCGGGAAATGCTCCGCAGCAAGCCGACATGAGCAGCTACGCCTGGCTGCAAGGTAATCTTCCGATGTTGTTGCTGGCTTTGGCTGCCGTCTACGTGGTTTCGTCGTTTGGAGAGGAGGTTATTTATCGAGGTTTTCTCATCAATCGACTTGCCGAATTGGGGGATCGCAGCAGGCTTGCTTACGTTCTGGCCGCGATCGCGAGCGCTGTCATCTTTGGTCTGATCCATTTTGATTGGGGAATTGTGGGGATCATTCAGACGACCTTCATGGGAGCTGCGCTGGCCATTTGCTATTTGGTCCTCAAGCGACGATTGTGGATACTCGTGCTCGCGCATGGCTACCTGGACACGCTGCTGCTCGTACAGATTTACCTGACTCCATCACCGGCCGCGGCTTCGTAAACACAACGTGAAGCTATTGATCGAGGAAAAGCAACCGATGCCTCAACCCGAACGACCCGCTACCATCGGCGAGGAACTTGGGCAGTTTCTGGAAAGTCACCGGAGTGCTCAGGAGAATCTGAGCGATGCGTTTACAGAACCTGTTCCACTCCGATCCGGAGGTCGAGAGGGGGAAAAGATCCAGCTGCAGACGATGGGCGAGTTAACGGAGATTCGCCGGGACCTGCGAAACATCAGCCGTCATTTGCTCGTCTCGAACATCGTGGTGACGTCGCTTCTGTTGTGCTTCGGTACCGGTCTCGCGTTCTTCTACGTTGAGTGGTTTCGCGGCGGGATTTCGGAGAGCAACCCGGGACGGCCAGCCGAGAGTCATGCTGTAGCCGAGACTCCTAGTGATTCGGCGGACCCTTTACCTTTGGTGGCGATTCGTGAGCCGCTGTCGCCCGATGATGAGGCGTTTTTTCCTCTCGTGTTTGATCTTTACCTCCGGGCCCGAGATTTTCAGCAGGTTCGACCTGCACGATCTGAATCGGAACTAGGTGGGCGACGGGATAGTTATGTTCGATTCCTTTCCGATGCAGCCAAGCTTGCCGAGCAAGCGGCAGAGAAGAACATTTCTCCGGAACTCTTGCAAGTCATCGTCACGATCACACAACTTGCCAAGCAGAATTTCCAGCACGTGGGATTCGAGCAACCAGAAACGATTAGCCTGGATAACCAGATCCGCGCCGTTCTACGAGACTACACGCCGCGTAACGATCGGCGATTGGATCCTCGACGGATGTGAATTTGGAGTTGGCGAAAACGAGGGAGTAGATCTGCAAGTCCGTTCCGCTCGCTTTCCAGGCGATATCAAGTTTCCAAAACGGGTTCAGACTTTGGAGCATTGATTGATGGTGAAGACACGAGAATCTCAACTCGCGACCCGCTTGATGCTATTTGTTGCGGGTTGCGTGGTGGGGGTGCTTCCAACCTGCAAGGCAGCAGAAGTCCTGGTTCGCCCCGGTGATGCTCCCCAGGCGGTCTGCGATCGCGTTGCCGCGGGGGACCGAGTGATCTTTGAACCAGGGATTCACGAGCACCCTCTGGCAAGGCATCGTGCGATCGTTTATTTGGACAAACCGATCACGATTGAACTGCGAAGGGGAGCCGTGCTTAAGCTTGCCCCGGGGCAGACTCAGTTGGAAAAGCAGCCCGAAGTCACCGTGGACCACGGTGCCCCCAAGCAACTTGACGATTTCGAAGTCGGAGGTGATTTCGATTTATCCACCGGTCCCTGTATCTTTCGAGTTCGGATCGATGGCGAGGGACAGAACGGTAAACCGGATACATTCGAGTGGAGCGTCGGGGATACCTGGTCCCCCTCGCGGGCGCGTGCGGTACCGATTACAGGCGATTGGCAATCGCTTGACCGGGGTGTGCAAATCCGCTTCGCAAAGACGTTTGGACACAATAAGGGTAGTCTGTGGTTCGTCTCCTACGACGGTCCGGAGGCGTACGGAATCCGGATCGGTCATGGGACACAGCGGAACTACATTGAGGGCATTCGGATTGTCGGCAAGGGCACGATCGATATGAATCGCGACCACAATGTCGTGCCCAGCGGGCTGGTGAAGAACATCAATGCTGCGATTCTCGTCCACGGTCGAGTTCGAAACGTCGTGATCGAGGGCTTGACGATGCAGAACACGATGAGGTCGGTCATGGTCTACGGTGAGCATACCGGAGAGTTCATGCCGGGGGGGCGCGTTGGACCAGGAGAATCCTTCGACGCGGAAGACATCGTGATCCGCCGCACGCGCACCCTCAACCCCGGCGGCAGCGGCTACTTGCTGGGCCACCCCTCGCATCGCGGTCATCTGCGCCGCGTTCGCTGTAATGACAACTTCATGGTGACGGCCAAGACTGCGATCGAACCCAACTTTCAACTCGACCAATACGAGGTGACCGGCAACGTGATCGATAGCGGCGGCCAGGCCATTCACTGCTGGCGGAAGTCGAGCAACGGATTGGTGGCGGACAATATCCGCATCAATGATGTGACCGGTATGCCCGTGGTCACGGTGAACTCGCCGGGCGCGTGGGAGGATCCCGTCAACGTTACACTGCGGAACAACCGTAATCTGCTTAGCGACTCGATTGACACGCCACCATTCTGGTCGCATGGCGAGTGAGACTACGGTTTTGGCACCGCTCGTTGCTCGAATCGAGCCTTCAGCTTCTCGGACATCTTGTCGCTCCAGTCCGTGGGGCGTGTCACCGAGACCCAGGCATCGATGTAGCTGTCGGGAGAATAATTGTGCCCATAACCGAGTGGAACGGACGTCGCCATGGGTAAATCGAATCCGATCTGCAGGAAGGTGACAATCGGTGTCCAACGCAACCCGGGCGAAACATCCGGGCCTCGCTCTTCGCGGAGCCAATCAGGTCGACGCCACGCCAAGTCCTCGGAAAACCACACCATGGGGTCGCTCGCGTATTGGACGTAGACGCAGCGGATTGGTCCCCATTGGTTGTGGTCGTCTAGATGATTCGTTTGCGAAGTAAAGCGGACCATGCGGCTGTCCCGGAACTCGGGCAACCAGGCTGGGCTCCCGGGATTTCGGTTTTCGACGACCTGACGCCAGCGGCGACTTGGAAAAGGCGGTCCGCTCCACACAGCGCCGTCGATGGGATCTTCAAAGATTGTGAAAAGGTCTGCCGACATTTCCGATCCGAGCGAACCGAGGCTTAGGCCGTGGACATAAAGTTCGGGACGTGAGTCCTTCGGCAAGGTCTTCCAGTATTCGTAAACCTCTTGAAATAAAGCCACTGCGGATTCAGGCGATTTGTGCGGATCGACAAGAATTGTCATCCAGCTGGGCAAGTACGAGTACTGCGTGCTGACGATCGCCGTGTCGCCTCGGTGCACAAATTCAATTGTGTCCACGGCCGACGGGTCCAACCAACCCGTTCCGGTCGGAGTCGCCACAATCAGTTTGGAGCGTTCAAATCCACCGACGCGTTGGAGTTCCGAAAGCGCCAACTTCGCGCGCTCTCGGGCCGTTGGTCGCGCGCGCATCCCGACGTAGACCCGGATCGGTCGCATCGCTTCACCGCCCCAAAACGACGAGATCTCTTCCTGTGTCGGACCTTCAGTGAGGAAGAGCTTTCCCTGGCGACCAATCAAATCCCAGTCCACCAGCGATTCGCTGCTGCCGGTGACTCCAGGTAGGGCAGGTGGCTCGACCCCGTCGTCGACGATTTTGTCCAAGTTAAGGAACGCCCGATCGGCTGAATGCAACAAACGCGCGACGACCAAGTCATTACCGAGCAACAGCACCACGAGAACGACGAGGGTAAATCCGATGGAACGCGCAACTCGCGGTGGAACGAATCGTTCAACTTTCGAAGAAACGAAGCTCGCGCATCTTATGAGCAGTCTCGTCACGCCGATTAGGAGGGCGGCAAACGCGATGGCGATCCCCGCCGTGCGATAAGGATAGGCCGTCTCCACCAATGGCATTTCCATCAATTGGCGAATGGAATTCTGCCAAGCGGTCATCTGCCAAATCGAAGCAATAAAAACAAGTGCCGCGGCTCCAGCCGCAATCCACTGGCTGATCGATCGCGTCTTTCCCTGCGGTTCGCGAAATTGAAGGAAATGGTAGAAGTATGTCAGGGCAATTCCCACGCCGTATCCGATCGCCACGGCGAAACCAGACAAAAGGCCCTGGGTCAAGAAATGGCGAGGCAGCAGCGACGGCGTGACCGAGGCGGAGAGGAACACCGTTGCGACGACGAGACCGACAAATGAGAACGACGCCCAGTAATCTTTGAATCGTTTGTTTAGCGCCGCCATGTCATCGTCGTCAGCCAGTACTGGGGTTGCCGTTTGGTCGCCGTTTGCTGGGG
>JARFQX010000360.1 GCA_029287555.1 Rubripirellula sp.
AGAACGGATGTCATCAGGAACAAAGCGGCGGCTGTGCCGAAGCAAACCAAAAACGTCGGATAAACCAACGCGGTCGTCACCGAATCGCGGAGCGAGAGCTGTTTTCGTTTGAAGTCAGCCAATTGCTCCAGGACCGACTCGAGCGTCCCCGAGTTCTCCCCCACCTCGACCATTTGGATCGAAGCGGCGTCGAACAGGTCCGGTCGTTCTCGAAGGGCATCGGCGAGCGAAGATCCGGCGGCCACGCGGTCGCGAACACCCAGTACTGCGGCGCGAAACGAACCTCGGCTCTGCTGAGCGACGGTGTCGAGTGCCTCAAGCATCGGGATCCCCGCGTACAACATCATCGACAACTCGTGGACCGCAGTCGCCCACATCGAAGATGCGGAACGAAGTCCCAGACGCGACGTCCAGCGACGCGTCCGGGGCGAAGCCGCTTCAACCAACTTGCGGACGCGGACGCCCTGCCCTCGCAGTCGATCGCGCGCTTGACGCGGCGTGTCGGCGGCCACCGTGCCACGCACGGTGACTTCGTTGCGATCGATGCCGGTGTAAGAGAAGACGGCCATGGCTGGTGATTGATGGCTTCGTTATTTATAGCGTCGTCACGCGCATGACTTCGTCCAAGGTCGTCACACCTTGATGGATCTTGAGCAAACCGTCGGTCGCCAACAAGTGCATGCCGGCACTCAATCCCGCTTCGCGAATCTGGGAGGCGTTGGCACGCGATTGGATCAACTCGCGACACCGATCGTCGATGATCAACAGTTCGAACAGGCCAATCCGGCCGCGGTAACCGGTTCCGCGACAAGCCTCGCAGCCTACGGGCCGAAAGATCCCGGAAAGGTCCGACCATTCGATTCCCTGGTCATCCAGCAAGGATTCCGGCGGCCGAGGCAGATCCGTTTGCCGGTCGGTATCGGGTTGTTTGCACGCTTCGCACAAGCGACGCACCAATCGTTGGGCAAGCGAAGCGACCAGCGAACTGCTGACCAGATAAGGTTCGATACCGAGATCGAGCAGCCGCGTCACGGCGCTGGCGGCATCGTTCGTGTGTAGCGTGCTGAACACCAAGTGACCGGTGAGGGACGCCTGAATCGCCATCACCGCGGTGTCTTGGTCGCGAATTTCGCCCACCATGATGATGTCGGGATCTTGACGCAACACGCTGCGCATGCCGGAGGCAAACGTCATTCCCTTCTTTTCATTGATCTGGGTCTGGCTGATCCCGTCGAGTTGGTATTCGATCGGATCTTCGAGCGTCAGCACGTTCAAGTCGTGCGAGTTGATCTCCTGCAGCGCCCCGTAGAGCGTCGTGCTCTTGCCGCTGCCGGTTGGCCCAGTGACCAGGATCATGCCGTGGTCCCGAGTGATCAGCGTTCGGAACTTTGCGAGATAGTGCGGCGGCATCCCGAGTTCGCCTAGGGTGTAAAGCCGCGCACTCTTGTCGAGTAAGCGAATCACGATTCGTTCGTTGTGACTCGTCGGCAAAGACGCAATACGGAGGTCAACCGTGCGATCGCCAAGTTGCACCGTGGCTCGTCCATCCTGCGGCAAACGCTTCTCGGCAATGTTCATCTTGCCCAGCACTTTGACGCGCGTCAGCACCTCTTCCTGGACGGCCTTGGGGATTTCGAATGTATCGAAGAGCACCCCGTCAATTCGCTGGCGGACCACCACGCGATCCTCGTACGGCTGGATGTGGATATCCGAGGCGCCCGCTTTGACGGCATCGAACAACAGGTGGTTGACCAGGCGGATGATCGGCGCGCGGCCTTCGGTGTCGAGAAGATCTTCACGCGAAGCCAGCGACCGAACCTCGCGCAGCACCGTGTCCCGATCAATGGCGTCGATGACCTGCTGAGCCTGGCTGGAACGATCGGTGTAAGCGGCATTGATGGCCTTTTGAATCGCTGCGTCGGTCGCCAAGATTGGCAGCGCCTGTCGCTCGAGCGCACGGCTGACCACGTCCAAGTGATCGTAGCCGTCGCGGTCGCAGATGGCGACTTGCAGTTGCCCCCCGCGATCGAAGCCGATGATCCGATGAGACCTGGCGTACACAATGCCAAATCGTTTCAGAAAGGCCTCATCGGGCACCATCGTCGAAAGATCATCGAAGATCGGCGTCTCCAGGACTTCCGAGAGTACGCTGATTCCGCTTTCGTCATCGGCGTCGAACGATGTGCCGGCGATCCCCAGTTGCGAACCGAACTCGCTTGATTCCTGTTGCTGCATCAGGATCCCTTCGTCAGCACGTGCCACGTCGTTCGGCGAAGTCACTCCGGCATCACTCGAGTTGGTGACGCGGCGCGGATCGACGGCGATTGGACTTGCGGATAATTCTGTGCTTCGTTGAGGATCGTCGTTTCCCGAACGCCCGGTGGGATTGACGTGTAGTTGATCGTCCCGTTGGAGATTCCCGTCTCGGTCGGCACCGATCCCCGCATGGTCCGGGTCATCCGTGTTGCGCTGGATGTCGCGCCGCGGCTGGTTGATGGATTCTCGCATGGGATGATCAGCGGACGACTTTGGGGCACATCGCCCGGAATCTGGGCGTTATCGAGTTCGACGTCGGAGAGGTATTGCAGGTCACGGAATTGCGAGTCTCGCAAGATCCTCGGTCGGATGAACAGGAAGAAGGAAATGCAGTCTTGCTCGGTGGCGGTCAAGCTCGTCAGGGTACGAAGGATCGGGATATGCTCGGTCCACGGGACGCCTGAAAAGGAATCAATGTCCCGTGTTCGTTTCAGACCTCCGACCACGACCGTCTGGCCATCGGGAATGGTGACGACGCTGCCGAGCCGATCGATGCGCCGCGCGGGCGGGAGCAGACCGGGGTTCTCGCCGCCGGTCGAAATCGGACCTCCCTCGAACGAGCTGAACTCCACATCAAATTCTAACTGAAGATGGTTGTCTTCGTTGATATGCGGCGTGACGGTGATGATGGTTCCGGCTTGCTGCTCTCCCCCGAGGCTGTTCGAACTGATCGTGTTGACCGTGTTGACACTGCTGAACGGAAAGCTAGCCACGCTCTCGAGGGTACCGGTTTGGTTGTCGTTGACGAGAATCTTGGGTGAGGCGAGAACCTTGGCGCGCGAGTGACTCGAGAGTGCCTGGACAATGACATCGGCGACATCGGGGTCGAGCAGGACGCCGTTGAAGCCGAGGCCCGGATTGGGGGTCAGCATCCCGGAGGTCGGATCGACTTCGCTCAGTCCGAAAGAGGTGAACTTGAAGATCTTCTTCTCACCCGTTCGGTCGCCAATCGACACCTCGACACCGAGTGAAAAGTTGTCGCTCGTATCGACGGCGACCACGTCGGCCTCGATCATGACTTGGGGACGGCGCCGATCAAGGGATCGGATCAGTCGCTCGTACATCGGTTGCACGCTGGCGGGAGCGAGCACAATCAGGCTGTTCGTCGCGACATCGGCCGAGACACGTGCGCCGCCGGGCAGGTAAGCCACTTGTCCTCCGGCCATCCCGATTCCGCCGCCGAAGCCACCCACGCCACCGTAGCCGAGATTGTTGGGCAGGTTGGCTGCGATCAAAGGACTGAGCGCCGCGTTTTGGTTTTGCATCGTCGAGCCGCGGACAACGTCGTCCGCGTTGCCGCTCTCGAACGGCATCCGCACGTTCCTGCCGCCGGTGTCGCCGAGATAGCCTGGGTTGTTGATCACGTTGACACCCATGCTGGGCATCAAACCCATGCCGCCGGGGACTGCCATGCCGGCGGTGGGAATAACGCCGCCGGCCGCCGCGGGGTCGATGGTGCCGAAAAGACCGTAGCCCGCCGTCTGGACGCCGCTTCCGGTTGCCTGCTGAAGCGCCAACAGCGAGTACAGCACTTCAATCGCATTGGCATTCCTTAGTTTGTAAAACTGGATGGGACTTTCCGCAGTATCGACTGGCCGGTCCAGTTCTTCGATCAGGGTTTCGATTTGTTGATGGATATCCGCCGGTGCGCGAACGATCAGCAGATTTCCGTCTTGATCCAACGTCGTTTCGATCGTTGACTCCGCGTCCTCGCTCGAAACGAGACCACGGATCAGCTTGTCGATTCGTTCGGCGGAGACATTCTGCAGACGGTACGCTCGGGTTTGATAGCCCATCCCCGTGTCGAGTTGCTTCAGCAGCCGCAAGATCTGGTCGACTCGCGATTGCATCCCGGCAACGACAACGCGTTGTCCCGAGGCATCATTGAACAGGCGCACTTCCTTCGACGAGTCTTCCGGTTTGGCCGATTTCGCGATCAAGGCCTCAACCTGCTCAATCAAGGAGGCGGGCGTGCGATTCCTGGTTTCGTAGAATTCCAGCACGGCTTGCCCGGTCGGTTCGTCGATCAGCTTGAGCAGTTCGACAATCGTTGTGACGTTCTGGGCATAGTCGGTGACGATGATCAGTTGATTTTGCGGCAACGCCAGGAAATTGGCGCCCTTGGACAGAAAGGGCCGCAACGCTTGGGCAAGTCCCGTGATGTCCGCGTTCTCGATCGGGATGACCTGGGTCACCGCCGCTGCTGGGCCGTCTCGTGCGAGCACGTCACTGGCCTGGCCCGGCGTCGCATAGGGCACCATGTCGGCGACGTCCACGATGCGTTTCCATCCAGCCACATCCGAATCGACGACGGCCAGATTCTCGGCTTTGAGCAGACTGCCAAGCAGAGCGGGCAAGGCGCTTTTCGGGAGGCGCGCAGGGGTGTAGACGGTGACTTGGCGATTAGCCAGATCCGCACTGTAGAGAAACCGAATGTCCAGTTGCTTGGAGACGGCCTCGACCAGTCGCGGCAGACTGACTGGCCCCGCCAGATTCAACTGCACCAGCGGATCCGCTTCGGCGCGTTCGGCGCGAGAGGCGTTGTCCTGCCCGGTTGGCTGCGGCCGAAGTGCATTTGACTGAAGCGCATTCTGCTGGCCAGGGGCCTTCGCGGGATCCAGAACTCCCGCAAGACAAACCATCAACGTCGCCGCAGCGACCGCTGCCGTCGGGAGAAACGGTCCGTGTGATCTACCTGGCCGAAGGTCGAACAAGAGTTGGTCAGTCCATTATGATGGGTTGTGCCGTGCGGTCGGCTTCGGAATGCAGATTGTCCCGATGAGACGCTAGAAAAAGTGTCGATCAGCCGTCAACGCTTGTTTTGGATCGGCCCGAGCGCTGGGGAGAAAAGAGAGGGTCAACGAGATCGTTCGAAGATATCAATTTCCTTTCCCAGTCTCCCTTCTTGGGGAGCGCAGTTTCACGACGTGATGCTTTCGTTTCACATCTACCTTTATGGTCCGCAGCGGGGCCCAATCGAAACAAGCTTCGAGGAAGCCGAGGCGAGGTTGACTCGTTTGCCCAAGCTGTACTTTGAACCCGATGGTTCCTTTGTTTGGGCTCGCCAACAAGGAAGCGAGCAAGTTTTTGGCATGCTTTACGATGCCGGGGGCAAG
>JARFQX010000363.1 GCA_029287555.1 Rubripirellula sp.
TCCTGATCAATTGGCCGTGGGCGATCGTGTCGATTCTGTTCATCGCGGCTCTTCACTGGTTCATTCGGTATCGGGAAGTCGAATCGCGATGGGGTGACTTGCGCAGCGGTGTGATCTTTGAGCGGGCCCGAAAATCGTTACTCAGCCTGGAAACCGAAGTCTATCACCCCAAGAATTGGCGGCCGATCATCATGGCGCTCTCGGGGACGGGTTGGACGCGGCCGCACATCCCCATTCTTGGACACTGGCTTACGTCCGGACATGGCATCTTGACCCTCGCGCAAGTTGTCACCGGCGATGTCGAGCGGCACGCCGAGCGTCGAGAGCGTTACGAGGAATTGCTCCGAGGCTTCATCGCTCGCGAAGAACTTGAGGCGTTTCCGGTGGTGGTCTGTGACGAATTCCTTTCTGACGGCATCGAGTCCTTGATTCAATGTCACGGCATCGGTGGCCTGCGAACCAATACGGTGCTGCTTGGTTGGCCTCGCGAAGAGAGCAAGGCGGAGACCTTTGGCAGCAACATCCGTTTGATCACGCGGATGAAACGCAGCGTTTTGGCCGCCCGGTTTCTGGTTCACCGCGAAGTCGAATTGGATGATTCCGGCGACGTATCCGAGCACTGGAACGTCCCGCAAGGAACCATTGACGTGTGGTGGCGGGGCATGAAAAACGGCGAGTTGATGCTCCTCCTGGCGCACCTCTTGCACCGCAACCCAGGTTGGCGAGCCAACCCAATCCGTGTGCTTCGAGTTGTCGATAGCGAGCAGGCGATCGATGAATGTCACGAACACTTGATCGAGCTTGGAGCCGCTTCCAGAATCGAGTTCCAAGCAACGGTGATCTGCGATGACGGATCGCCGGACGAAATCATCCGTTCGACATCTCGAGGTGCCGCCCTGGTGCTGCTTGGCTTCCAAACTCCCGACGAGGGAGAAGAGCTGGAGCTGTACCGCCGGATGGAACAGATTGCCGGCGACCTGCCGCGCGTGCTGCTGGTCGACAGCGCAGGGGGGATGGAACTGGAGTCGTGAAGGCGTTCAGGGCCGCAGGCCCGCAAGATGGATCGCCGGGATCGTCAGAGCTGGACTTGGCCCATCAATCAATCGAAGACGATCGTGAAGTCCTTCGTACTCTCTGCTTGTACTCGATTCAAACTATCCGACGGTGTCCGGGGAATTCGAAGTAGGCCGAACCAAGCGAAGCGCCGATCCGGCACCGAACAACCATTCGACGCCGACAAAATGCCGGATCGGCGTCGCTGCGCTGCTTGATGCCGTCAACCCAATCGACGACCAGGCCGAAATCAGTAGTCGCCAGCTTCGATGACTTCCTTGTTGGCACGGGTCGTTAGCGCGTGATAGACCTCCAGGTCGATGAACTGCGTGAGCATGCGCACCGAACCGTCGGAGAGAATGAACTGCGCCCCGGCGGCGTGGTAACTACTGAAGTCCTCAAAGTGGCCGACGGGACTGTTGGGGACGTGGTCTGCCGCTCCGATGATCCGTGCGGCGGGTTCATTGGCATCGTGAATCACTCCATGCCAAATCGAGCCACCCAGGGCGCTGTTGCGCTCGCCAACCATTAGCGTTTGGCTGAGTCCGTCAAGGATGTCCCGGAAGCGGTGTCGGCTGTTGCCGTAGAATAGGCCGTCGCCGCGGTACAGATCTTCGTGAATGTCGTAGGTGCCGTAGACGCCGGCGTAGTTACTCTTGGCGATCGCGAACAGGAAATCCGGACCGAGGTCAACGTTCACGCCCGGTTCTTGATCGTGGCCGTGATGATCGTGATCGTCGTCGTCGTGACCATCGTCGTCGTGACCATCGTCGTCATCATGGTCGTCGTCGTGATGGTGTTCGTGTTCCTCGCCTTCCGCAATGAAGAAGAGGGGTTCGAGCACATCGCTCGGACACATGTAGGCCTCAATTGGCGTCAATCGCGAGGCCTCATGCTTGTCCTCCTCAATTGGCGTGCTGAAGTCAATTTGACCGTACGCCGCGTTCTGCTCGAGTTGCGGAAGGATCGCTGCAGCCCAACCCCAACCCGGTTCGTGATGGTCGCGGTCGTTGGCGATCCAGCCACTCGGTAGCTGACGAAAACTGCTGTGGTAACTGTGCAACGCCACACCGATTTGGTGAAGGTTGTTCTGGCACGAGATGCGTCGGGCGGCTTCTCGAGCACTCTGGACCGCAGGCATCAGAAGGCCAACCAAGATGGCGATGATGGCAATGACGACCAAGAGTTCAACAAGCGTGAAGCCGCGGGCCGCTCGAATTGGCCTCGCTTGGGCCGATCCTCGCTGGTCCGTTTCGAAAAAGCGCGCCGCGATGCGCGAAGGATGTAATGGATTCATATTTAGTGTCCCACGGATAGAAAGTTCGTTTGAGCGGCCGGCCCGGTCCGACCCGCGTCGCCATTGGGGCGTACGCAGCCAGCGGGGGTCCGGCGAAACCGGTTGGAGACTCGCCCGCCCTAAGCAAGGCGACCGAGTCAAGAACGATCAATCAAACGAACAGCGGTGGGCCCCGAGAGGTCGCTTGTCCCCGCGCAAGCTGAGGAACAAAAACCGTCTCGGTAAGGTTGAGTTTGCCGAGGGGAACATTCTCGAAAGAGATCCTGGCTGCCCGTTCTCGCTGGCAACTGAGAGTTCGAGCGATGCAGAGCGCGCACAGCCCCGAGCAACCGCCTAGGACGCCGTCCCGAAAGGCTGCGCGACCCGAGCTGGGGCGGTCGGTGCCCCCGGTATCGCCCTCAATCCCAGTCGTAGCCACCGGCCCGTGGGAATGCTGGCAGGAAGATGCGTTAGCAGGCCGCTGGCATGCCCGGGATCCATCGCTGCGGTGCTGAGAACTGACGTGCGCACAGGCCACTCGGCAGCTTGAATCCGCCGACATACCGCCGCTATGGTGATGATGAATTGCGGGCGCAATCCAGCCACCAATCAGGTAGGCGATCAGCGTCAGGGCGGCGGTCAGGCGTTGCAATTCGGGTTTCCGGTTAAATTCTGCGACGTTCCAACGCTCAGATTTTATCGAAATCGGAACCGTAAGCGAGGATCATCACTGGGGCTCGCTAACACTTCGGGTCACGCGATGAACCGGCCAACCCAGTTCGTCCGGCCACAGACCGTACGGCTTCGTAATGTGCTCCGTTCACTCGATCATCTTCTCTGGGTAGTGAATTCGGCGAACTTCGGCCAGGGCAAATCGGGTTAATCATCGGGGATTCTCAAAAACTCTCGAACCTTGTCAAGAATCTCGCGCCGTCACGCGTGCGGCATCGGTCGCTTCATTGGCAGTGGTGGCAGTGGCCTCGCAACAGGATCTCGGTGACTTGACCCACACCCTCGCTTTGACGACGGCTTCCAGCGGTAAGCTGAACCTGCTCCAAACAGGTCACCGAACCGCAGTCGACGCAGACAAAATGGGGGTGTCCGCCCTCGGCACCAACGGCGGGATCACGCGCCTCAAAGCGCCACACGTGGTCGCCAAGCTCCGCACGCCGAAGCAAGCCGGCTTCGGTGAGATCGTTCAAATTGCGAAACAGGGTGGCCTTGTCAAATCCCTGTTCTTCCAGTTCGGCCGAAACTTCCGCGTGGGTCAACGGCGTACCGTGGCCACGCAACAACTGCAGCGTGGCGAGTCGCGCTGGAGTGGCGCGCAAACCACGGGCCCGGATATCCGCCTGGGCAGATTTCCGAGCACTAGCAGGACGGGCGGCCTGGGCGGCGGGGTTGGAATCGCTCAACGGACCGATAACTGGCGAACAAGGGCGTGGCCACGAGGAATGAGTGGATCATCATTATGGGCCCATATGCAATTGAATTGCAATAGCCTAAGATTTGCTTTTACCCACCTGGATCCAGGCCTGGCGACCCGCGCGGTGGTCGGAGCGGTCCCCCCGACGAGTCTCATGTATGACGCTTCAAACGCTCTTGGCGCTCTATTGCCTCGTGATCGTGTTGGCGTCAACCGCGGGGGGCCATCTGCCATCGCTGATTCGGATGACCCACCTGCGAACGCAACTGCTGATTAGCTTTGTGGGCGGGTTGATGTTAGGGATCTCGCTGCTGCACCTGCTTCCGCATGCCGTCGTGACGCTCGATTCCCCGTCCACCGCCGGCATCGCATGTTTGCTCGGTATCGTGGGACTGTTCTTGCTGCTGCGCGCGTTCCATCCGCCTCACGCGCACGGATTCGTGGAGGCGGCGATGCCGGACCGACCGGCCGCGGTGCTGGAGGTGCGAGAGGCGCCCTGGGCCGCTGACGGAAACGATGATTACGGGAAGGATAGCGGGGGCGATGCGGGCGGGGGCGACGAGGCAGATCCAGCACGCGCATCCGGGGACGTCTCCGATCACGTCCGCGTCGGCGCCGGTCATCACGTCGGACACCATCATGGTGAGGTCCATGATCATCGTGGGAGTTGTGGTCACGACCATACATCGTCGCCGCGGGGGCTCAGCTGGATTGGGATTCTGATCGGTCTGTGGCTGCATACCATGATCGATGGCGTTGCGCTCGCGGCGAGCGCGGTGGCCGATGCGCAGCACTCGGGGATCTCGCTGGCTGGGCTGGGTACGTTTCTGGCGATCGCTTTGCATAAGCCGCTCGATGCTTTCGCGATCACTTCCACCATGCGTTCGAGCGGTTGGTCCCCGATGCACCAGGGAATCATCAATGTCGTGTTCGCCGTCGCCTGTCCGGTCGGCGCCCTGCTGTTCTATTTCGGGGTGACTCAGTTGAGCGACAGCTCGACGGTGCTGGGATGGGGGCTGGCGATTTCGGCAGGTTTTTTCATCTGTATTTCCCTGGCGGATCTGCTTCCGGAAGTTTCGTTCCACCAGCACGATCGCGGCAAACT
>JARFQX010000385.1 GCA_029287555.1 Rubripirellula sp.
TTCTGCTTGACGTCGCGCATCGCGTCGCAGGCCCGCTGGTAAAGATGGAGCTGGGCTCGGAAAGGCTCGTCCTTGGGCTCGACCCGACGGTAGCTTCCGTCGGATTGCATCAGCCAGGTGTTGGCATCATCTCGAAAATAGGCATGCAACGTATCGATCAGTTTCTCGCGGCAACGGCGGTCGTCGACGGGAATCATTAACTCGACGCGACGATCGAGATTGCGGGGCATCCAATCGGCGCTGCTGATGAATAGCTCCGGTTCACCCCCGTGTCGGAAATAGAGAATCCGGGCGTGTTCAAGAAAACGATCCACGATGGACACCACGCGGATGTTATCGCTCAAGCCCTTGACCCCCGGTTTCAAACAACAGACCCCGCGGACATTCAGCCGGATCTTCACACCCGCTTGGCTCGCTCGATACAACGCTTCGATCACCGCCGTATCGACCAGGGCGTTGATCTTGGCAATGATTTCCGCTTTTTGTCCCTGTTTGCATCGCAGCGTTTCATTCTCAATCAAATCGAGAATCTGATTTCGCAGGGAGGTCGGCGCCGCGGAAAGGTGCTGCAATTGTTGCGGTTGACTGGCGCCGGTGACCGCATTGAAAAAAGCCGTCGCATCGGAACCGAGTTGCTCACTACAGGTTAACAGCGAAACGTCGCTGTAGAGTGTTGCGGTGACTTCGTTGTAGTTACCCGTTCCAAAATGCATGTAGCGAACGATCCCTTGTGGCTCTTGGCGAACGATGATGCACACCTTCGCGTGCGTCTTGAGTCCGCGGATGCCGTAGATCACTTGGACGCCATCCTTTTCCATCTCGCGGGCCCATTCGATGTTTCGCGCTTCATCAAACCGGGCCTTCAATTCGACGATGGCCGAGACGTACTTTCCATGCTCCGCCGCCCGTCTCAGGGCGGCCACGACGGGACTCTTGCGGCTCGTTCGATACAACACCTGCTTGATCGCCAGTACATCGGGGTCGACCGCTGCCTCTTCGATCAACCGGACGACCGGATCAAAACTCTCATAAGGATGCACCATCAACAGGTCTTGGCGTGCGATGTTGGTGAACATCGACTCGGTCGGATCGATCTCCGGAGTTCCCTGGGCCGGCCACGGCTTGTCTCGCATGGAGTCAAAACCCTCCAACCCGTGCAGGGTGAAGAGGTAGGTCAGGTCCAAGGGGCCGTTGATCGGATACAGGTCCTGGCTTTTCAGTTGCATCTTCTCGGAGAGAAACGCCAGCGTCGCGTCGCTCGCCCCGGCGCTGTACTCCAATCGCACCGCACGCGATTGGCGACGACTCTCGAGCACCTCTTCCATGCCGATCATCAAGTCAGCCGCCGAGTCCTCTTGTAGTTCCACGTCGGCGTTGCGCGTGATGCGAAAGGCGATGCATTCCATCACCTCGCGGCCGGGAAAAAAATCGTCGATGTAGTGGGAAATCAATTCCTCCAAGAGGACGTAGGCGTGGCCTCGGTCTGCCGGCATCGGCATCAATCGTGGAACGGTTCTGCCCAGCGGTACGATGGCGTATTCCCACTGCGGTGTGGGTGTACCTTCGGTACCAGCGGCCCCGACTTCGGCGTTGGCCTTCAAGCGGACACACAGATTAACTCCCAAGCCTTGCAGCAACGGAAAGGGACGCTCCTCGAAGACCGCCTGGGGCGACAGCACGGCCAAGACATCGTTGTGGAATCGTTGATCGGCCGCCTCCAAACATCGATCGCTACACTTCTTGAGATCGATTCGTTGGACGTCCGACTCGGCCAGCAATGGCTCGAGCGATTCTTGCAGCACTTCGTATTGTCTGGTGACGATCTGTTTGCAACACGAAGCGACCGCTTGTAACTGTTCGCTCACGGTGAGTCCCGAAGGATCTCGAACCATGGCGTTGCGATCGTACTGCAACTTCAAGCCGCCAACTCGCACCATCATGAATTCGTCAAGATTCGAACTCGTGATCGCCAGAAACTTGGCCCGCTCGAGCAGCGGAAGTGCCTTATCGGCCGCCTGCTCCAAGACCCGTTGATTGAACTCCAACCAACTGAGTTCACGATTGACGAACGGGTGCGCCGGCGGTTTGGAACTCGCTCGTCGTTTCGAGCTCGTCGAACGCTTTGTTTTCTTCTTCGTGGAGGAAGGTTTGCGGTTCACTTGATTTCTGGGTCGGGAGGGGAGTGGATACCGTCAAGCGACACCATAGCATTCCCGCTTCAATCGATTAAGCGAGGTCGATCGATGAAGCGAGGTCAATCATGCCAGTCGCGGCCATGCCAGTCGCGGCGGCTTCCCGCCCGGGGCTGCGCCGCCGGGTGGTCCGACCGACGAGGCGAGTGACTCCCTCACGATGGCTCCGCCTGCGGGGTCGCCTCCACCGGCACTTCGGTCTCCGCCGCAGGCTTCTCGGTCTCGCCGGTGAGGATCCGCCACGCCTTGGGGTAAAAATCGGCGCCGTAGCTCATCTCACCGCCCTGGTGCCCCACCGCGCCGACCATTCCCGCGCACAGCAGTAATCCGATCTTCCAGGCCTTGTTCATCCCAGGACTGTCCTTCCACAACGCCACCAGGGCGACCAGCGCGAAGAGGCACGAGACGATCGAAACGATCACACCGCTCCAGCGATGCACGTCAACTTCTCGATCCCAATCAAAAGAGGTCCATCCGCCACCGTACCCCTGTTCCGGCGCGAATGCCCAACCCATCAGTGTCGCTACCACCGACGATGCGGCTCCCAGCAACAGGCAGGCGAGCGGAATCTGGGTCCCGATCGAAGGCCATTTCCAACCAAGCACCACAAAGAGTGCCCCGACCGTTAGCAGGGCGATCGGAAAGTGGACCGTCGCCGGATGCAAAAAGCCCTGAGCCTTCCAAACCCGGTCGCCCAGAGTCTTGGGCGCCTCGGCCGATGCCGGTGCGGGTTCCTCTTTTCCTTCCGCGGTACTGAATTCGAAGTCTTCGGGCCAATTCGCCCCCTCTTCGATCCAAACTCGTATCAGCGCCAAGTCGCCGGCCGACAAAGGACCCCCGTGCGACTTTGGAGGCATTAACATGTCTTCGTCATCGATGGTCAAGTAATCCGTGTAGAGCGTGCTGTATTCCGCATCCTCCGGCTCGATGTACTCCAACATCAGGTCGCGGTCATCGACGCGAAAGTCGTTCTTGGCGTCCTCTGGTCCATGACACTCCAAGCATCGGTCTTGCAGGATCGGAGCGATGTCACGACCAAATTGCACCAATCGACCCTCCTCGTCCAAGGGCCAGACCGTCTCCGGTTCCTCCGACGGCTCTTGCCCGTCACAGGCGGGAACGACAAACAGGCCAAGGGCGAGAGTCAATGTGAGGGTGATCCATCGAACCAAGAATTGCATCGGAAAGAATCCTCCAGTGGCGAATTTCGATCGCCACAAATGATCGGGCGGGATCGGACCAAATGGGTTTGAGGGCAGACAAACGGGTCCGATGAGGCGAATGCTTCACCCCGAACCAATTGTCGTCTGAGCCGACGATTCTAACCAGACCCATCGGCGGGGGTGTCTGCCAAGGCGCGTCGCAAGCACGGGAAAAATTGTCGCGGGGCAGATTGCTGCGATGACCCTGGAAAAGGAGTCAGACGTCGCGGTGGCTCAACCCTCCGCCTCGACGTTGATTCCATTGAAGGCTCGGCCGAGTCCCAGGCGACGGATCTCTTCCTTGACTTCGTCGCCGCTGGGGTCCTCCAAGGTCTCGGCAACTTCGTCAGCGACTAATTGGGCAAACACCGCACGTGCTTCCGGCAACAGCGAGCGGACGAGCGCCGCGTCGGTTTGGACTCCACGCTCCGAAGCGATTTGAACGACCAGCATGTCCGGTGTGGACTGCGGATTCGTGGTCGCACTGTGAAGGATCGAAAACAGCGGCGTCGTTGGTTTGGTGTGTTCCAATCGTTCGAGGGATCGCCAAGATCGCTCTAGCAGGCCTTCTCGCCAAAAACGCAACCAATCTTTTGATTCAAGCGACAACTCATCCAAACGTGTCTTAGCACGTTGGTCGTCGGGCATCTCGTTGATCCTCGCCTTGGCTGCCGACCTCAGACCACGCACCAGGAAGTCGCGCAGTCGACCCCGTCGGCGGTCACCGAATCCCGCGCTGACCAGGTGAGTGAGCAGCAAATTGAGTGCTTCATCGGCCTCGCTCACCGAACCGAGCGTCAAAGCCAATTGCCTGCGCATGGCGGGCAAGTAGCGAAGGACAAAGCCCGCGGCGCTGTCAGCCTTGGTCCAGGGATGAGATGAACGAACCAGATTGACGGTGCTGGATCGATTGGCATCGGATGAGGAGACATCGGACATAAGCGTCAGTTTAACCACTCAGTCGCGTTCGATGGGCGTCTCCAAACGAAACGCTTCCGAACAACCAGCGGGATCTTTCCGGTGTGTATCCAGTGAGCATCACGCCAAGTGAGCATCAAGATTGGGGACGCTTGGGGCGCAGGGCCAAGGCGGGAGCTTGAGCCGGCTTTCCCTCCTTCGACTTGAATCGGGTCGCCGCCTGGGCCGCATTCTCTCGAATCAAGACAAGGGTGACTAGATTGCCCGGTGCCGAGCGAATGAAATCATCGAGGGCTTCCGAGAAGAACCGAACGCCGTCGGGCGACTTGCTGAGATGATCCTTGAAGTTGTCAATCGTGAACTGGCCCAGGAACGACTGACCGCCAACCCCGTCGCGGCAGGGAGATGTCTTCCAGTCCAGCGCTCCCTCGCCCGTTTCCTTCCAGCTTTCCTGCAATTCAGACCGAACGCCGTACACATTGATCGTGCTCTGCCCCTTCAATCCCTCAGCCTGGACCGTGAGCAGCAGGACACACCGATCGAGGTCGTCTTTGCTTACATTCGCCTTTGACAAGTCGAATCGCAGGTAAGTGTGTTCTCGCTCACGGGCCCCTTTGCGCGAGGTGTGCAGCACGGGCTTGTCGCCCATCGATTGCTGTTTGCCGCTGGCCACGTAGCTATCGGCTCCCTGGCCCGCGTGGGTGCGGAGCAACTCGAAACCGAGCAACTCGCCCTGAGCCAAATTCTCCGCGACTGTGAGGGATTCGTTGATCCGGCTGATCAAGTCCCCAGCGGGTGTCTGGAGCTCGAATGAGACTTCGAAGTCATCCGGTGACAAGTCGCCGGTCAAGAACTGAATCTCGACCCTTTCTGACTGGCCCGGCCCGGGCAACTGCGCGGGCGAAAACTTTTTGGCGAAGGTCGGCTGGACCACTCGAGCGGATCCGGGCGACTTGAGTTTTGTAATGATTTGCGCGACGACAGGGGCTTCGGCATTGACCACGCGCGGATCGTGAGCGGCGTCGGCGGCGTTGTTGCGAATGGTCATTTGATACCTGGCCGCTTCGCCCGCGGTCACACTGCGAGTGCCCGCGTTGACGGGCATCAATTCCAGTGGTTTGAGCGACAATGCGGTGACTCGACGCCGTTGCTGGCTCGGTAACGTTGCGGCCTGCTCGCGCACCGTGGTCGTTTTTGGGGGAAGGTCCGGGCGACTGGACCACCACGCTGCGCCGGCGATCAGGCAAAGCATGGCGGTGACGCCGGCGACGATTGCCATCGACGTGGGCGTGAACGACTTAGGCGTGGACGATCTGGGCGCGGACGACCCAGGCGCGGACCGGGAACTGACGGTCTTGTCGGACTCCAGCCGGCTTGATGACTTTGTTTCCTCTTCGGTCACAATCTTTAGCGCCGCTTGGCTTTCGGTTTCGCACTCTGTGGCAACACGCTCGAGCAGCTCTTCGAGCTCGCGGGCCGACGCGGGACGGTTTCGCGGTTCCTTGTCCAACAGCCGATGAACCAAGTCGCACAGCGGTGCCGGGATCGAGGGATTGCGCTGCTGCAGCGGCACCGGATGACGGCAAATGTTGTAGATCAACTGTTCGGGAATTGTCTTGGCCACCAAAGGCAATCGACCGGCGCACATCTGATAGAGCACAACGCCGAGACTGTAGAGATCGGTCCGATCATCGAGCGGTTCACCCTGAGATTGCTCCGGGGACAGGTAGGCGGGGCTGCCGAGCACCGATCCGCGTCCCGAGAAACGATCAAAACTGGAGCCCGCGATTGCCAAACCGAAGTCGAGAATCTTGGCGCGACCGCTGGGATCCTCGATCCAGATGTTCGCTGGCTTGATATCCCGGTGAATGATTCCGCAAGCGTGAGCCGCAGCCAGCCCGCGGGCCACTTCGATCGCCAGTCGCAGAACCCGCTGGTAGGAAAACTGGTCGGTCTGCTTGATCCAGCGGTCCAGCGGTTGCCCCTTGAGCATTTCCATCGCCATGAAGGGAACGCCGCGGTGGATGCCGACTTCAAAGATCGTGGCCACGTTGTCGTGATGAACGGCCGCCATCGATCGGGCCTCCTCCACGAAACGCTTTCGACCGATGACCGTCGAAGCCCATTTCTTTTGCATCATTT
>JARFQX010000498.1 GCA_029287555.1 Rubripirellula sp.
GCCCCGAGCTCGTGCGTCCCAGTAGTCCTTCGGGGTGAGATGTGAGTACTCGGGGATGTCCGTCGTGAACTCGGAATGAGCGATCACGATCAACCTCGAACCACTGGCGACCATTGCTTTGCGAAGATCCGGTCGCTCGGCCAGCATCATGTCGACGAGGTAAGCAGCTTCCTTCAGAGCGTAATCGTTGACTTTGTCCGAGCTGACAATCGGGTATCCGCTAGCGTCGAGATACTTCTTGTAGAACGGATCGACCTCCAGTTCCGCCGGTGGACTCGTGACCCGGTATTCTCGCTCAATTGCCGGGCTTGGCTCGGCGGCCATGAGTTGACCCCCGGCGAGGATCACGCACAGCATCGTTAGCAAGCTCGCCATGGCGGGCAAAGAAGCACGACCTCGGCCGGACAATTCAATTTGTGATGAAAACAAGGAATCCCCCCATTTGAAATGCAGAATCGAACGCAAAGTGGCCGGGTTCACCGCATAAAGAGTCAAAACACGTCGCCACCGTGCGCGGTTGCACGCAGGGAAGTCATTGTTGTTCTTTCCGTTTCTCGGTTCGGCCACCTGATGGTGTCGCGGGTAGTTGTTCGTCGGCTCAAGACTTGCAATCGCGAGGACGTGTCAAGAGGCTGACGACAACAAGCATGGTAACCGATAGAGTGATCGCCGGAAGGACTGCGTCCAGCTCAGCCAATGCGACGGGCAAGGCTTGTCTTACCAATCCAAACTCGTTCCAGCCAAGCGTCACCACCGCTCCGATGCAAATCGACGCGATGGCGCCTTGCTTCGTGGCCCGTTTCCAAACAAGTGCAGCGACAAGTGAAGGCGTGATGCAGGCGCCGTAGATCGTGAACGCGTACAACGCCTTTTGAAAGAACCCAGTCGACTCCGAAAACATCAACGTGACCAAGTACGCGATGACACCGAAAACGACAACGAGACAACGGCTGACCCAAAGTATGCGTTTCTGCGACGCGTTTGGATTAATGTAGGGAAGGTACAAGTCATTCACGACGCTTGTCGCCGGTACGTGCAGGAAGGAATCCGCTGTGGAGATGATGATGGCAACAACCGTTACCATGAACAGGCATCCTAGCGGCAGTGAAAGATAATGGCGGGCGGCATAAATGAGGATGTACTTACCGTTTTCGGGATCGGGAGTCATGCTGCTCGCGATCCATGCACAGGTAATGATCAGAAGCTCGACGGCAAACGCGATGAAGATCATCAACGTTACCGCAGTACGAGCGCCTTTGCCGCTGCGACTTGCGAAAATCCGCTGATATTGATTCGCGTCTCCAAGGATGAGCAAGAACACGGGCAGAATGTAATTGATAAGTTGCGTCGGCGAGTACACGCCCCACAAACGCAAATGTGACGTTCGCTGGTCTGCGATGAATGCCGATTCAATCCCAGCCCAACCGCCTGCTTTCGCCCAGTAGACCGGGAAAGCGATGACCATCGTCAACATGATGATCGTGCCGGTGACCAGGTCCATCCAGGCAAGGCTCATGAGTCCAGCCAGCGCCGCATACGCGATGATGAATGCCGCTGCGATCATGGTTGCGCGGCTGGCGGTTAAGATCGACTTGTCTCCAACGATTACTTCCAGAACCGCGCCCCCCGCGTTGAACTGATAACTGACAATCACCATGTAAGCAATGACAAGCGACACCATGGCCAGGTTTCGTGTGAGAGGTCCGAAGCGACGTTCGATAATCTCCGGGACGGTGTTTGCCTCGATGTCTCTCGCCCGAGTCGCGATCAAAGACAACAAAGCCATGCCCACCAGGGTAGCGATTGGCAGCAACATCGCCGCCATGCCGGTTTCGTAAGTCTGCTCCGCGTTGCCAACGATGGAACCGGTACCAATCCAGACCGCGAGCATCGTGCAAACCATCATCCACGGCGAAAGTGAACGACCGGCTACGGCGAAGTCGCTGTGGTCCTTGACGTCTCGCGATTTCCAGACCGCAATCGCCGTTAGCACGACGAGATACGCAAGAATGCAGATCAGGTAGACCATCGCCAGAGCATCATCAGAGCATCATCGGGGGGGAATCCACTGGGCTTGGGCAGTCGCGTCGAATTCTGTCTCGTTGTGCGCTGCACCGTCAACGGCAACCGACGCGCGCCCAGGGTAAATCTTGAAGTCATCCATCAACTTTCCGAGCGTTCTTCGCGCAATCGACGCAACCTCCGCGCGCAAGATGAGAAAGCTGGAGACTCTCTTAGGGCGAGCTCCCCACGTTTCGTGTCGTCCACCATCAGCGATTGCCGTCGTCGAGCGTCTACGATGGCAACCGCTGATCCGGAACGGCCTCTCAGCGTCCGAAGTAGTACGTCAACTGGGTCAACAGCGCCCAGTCGTAAGCCCGATCGGAGTCGATCGTTGCCCCACCAAGCGGGCTTGTTTCGTTGCTCCGCAACGGCGCAGCAATCGCGACTCCCGCCGAGCATCGTGAGCCGAAGAAGGCTGTTGTGCCGACGGTCAAGTTGAGTCGATCCGATTTCCCATAAATTAAATTCGTGACCGTATTGCGGAGGCCCACATTCTGACTGGATGCCGATTCTTCGTCCCAGGCACCGGTGTAGTGCAGTTCCAACATCGGCGCGAGCCCGGTCAGACAGCTGCCGCATCGGTTACGGTAGAGCCAATAGCCGATCGAAACGTCGGCCATGAAGTAGCTTTGTTCCCGAATCGAAAGCGGTTGTTCGACTTCTTTGATGCTTGATGAAGTGAAGCGATAGGAGAGGAAGGACTGAATAAAGGTTCGTTCCGATGGAGTCCAAAGACTGGCCACGTATGGGGTAAAGTGCCAGACGTCATCGTCAAATGAACGGTAGAAAACATTAAGCGAGCGCGGGCTAACGATTTCATCGCCCGTCGGAGCCTCAATTCTCAAACCGAGAGAACATGCTGAGGTGCACGATTCGTGAAGAAGTGCCTTGAACCCGAACGCGAGATCGCCGAACGACCCCTCGGTGCCGGGTCCATTGGTCACTGCATCGAGGGGATCGTATTCCAAGGTAGAAGTCGTGTAGAACGGGACCATCAAGTCGACTGAGAAACGACCGTCCAAGAACGTCTTTTCACCAAACAACCGATATTCGTAGATATCGTCGTCGACGCGTCCATCACTTTGCCCGTTGAAAACATCCTGCATCGCGTTGAAATTGAATCCGATGCGATCTTGAGGAAGGGCAGAATTGTTTTCCGCGACCTTGTAGGCATGATTCTGAAAGATCAGTTGGAGCCCGCCAGTTAAAATATTCGCTCCCGGGATCAGCAAACCACCGTCACCGAACATCCCGGGAACAGGGCCTCTTCGAATTCGACTCGTCGCAATTCCGTCACAGGCTTCGACGTCGCAACTCGAGATGTCGCAGATACCGTTGTCACAGAAAGCGGTGTCACAATCACTGTCGCATGCGTCGAACAATCCGATACCGCTGGCCGGTTGACCAATGGCTGCCGCCATCAAGCCGACCGCCACGAGCCGAGTTGCCAAATCTGTCAAACGCATGGTCGAGCACTCCTTCACCACTTTCTTTCGGAAAACATCCTCAATCCGTCAATTCATCGGCCGATGTCGCGAAGGAATATCGTTCAGATAAACTTACCATCCCCAGCGGAAAAACCGCTGCAACCCGAACTCCTGCGGTTCGGTGTAGATGCTTCCGGCCGGGCAGTGTAAGGCAATTCAATCGAATTCGCCAAAGCGATAGGCTGTGATTGCATCGGAACGTGGCCGTTCGGTCCTCTGCGCGGCCAAACAATCGATCAAGCAATCCAACGTCCCGTTGACGATCATGTTGTTCAAGAAGTGCAGGATCGTAAGATTGGCTGCAGTTTTCCATGAATCTAACGCGAGATCTCGCGAGCAGTGCGTCGAATTGATCTGGCGCTGCGTTTCTGCCGGCGTTATCGATACCGAGTCCTGTTCGTTCGTGTCACTCGGGGCATCGTCGCCGTCGGCGATCGTGGAGTTCAAATCTGCTTGATGCTTCTTGATAGCCAACCGAGCATCAAGCAGTGCAAGTTCGAGTTTGGTACCCGTTAACCGGGCGCAAAGGTTAATCAGGAAAAAACCGCCGGTTTTCTGGGCCCGTGTACAAGAGTGGGTGCTTTGGCCACTGTTCGTTTGCTGGCGGTCTTGTTGATCGATTTCGAACGAGCCTAACCTATCGCTTCGCTGATTCGCCGATGGAATTGCATGGCGGACCTCACAGCCTCAATTCCCCCGGCAGCTTCCACTTCATCCAGGAGTTCCAGCATCGCATCCATCGAATCGACATACTCCAGCGCAGCAGCAAGATGATCCACCATATCACTTCCTGGAGTCGCTGAAATGGTAGGCTTCTTTTTGGCTGCTCTTGTTCCGCCTTTCTTGCTACCTTTCTTGCTGCCCGTCTTCCTGCCACGGGAACCGGTGAGGCCCAATTCTCTCCTGACAACGGAGACCAGGGCAAGGCTACAGCCACAAGCCTTGGCGACATCGCCGTTCCTTACGCCAGGGTTCTTCTTCAAATAGGAGGCTACTTTCGATTTCTTGTCACCACGTGCCATGTGGGCAGTCCTTCAGGGTGTGTTGGGCTCATTCAAAGGGATCAAACTTCAGTGCAACCTCTACGTTACATCAGTCCTGACTCACTTCTTCTTGTTTCAGCAAAATAATCTCCTGAAAATCAAAATCCCGCAATCACCCAGCAGCAGCAGGAGGTCATCGCATGAATCCCACGATTATCGCCACGATGCGATCCCTCATCTTGTCGTGCAAGCGGATCGCTAGCGAATCAGCCATCGCCTCAGCGAGACGTAGAACTAGCGATGGCGTTTTCGGTATTCTCGCGGAGATTGGCCATGGGCCTTTCGGAACTGACGACTGAAATAGTTGCTGTCGGAGAATCCCACGTCGAATGCAATATTCGTAATACTTCGATCGGTGCTTCGCAGCAGCCGACCGGCTTCTTCAATCCGAAGCGCAATGTGGTACTTAATGGGGGATGTCCCCATCGTGGACTCGAACATGCGAATGTAGTTGGTTCGTGACATTCCCGATATGGCCACAAGTTCTTCCAGCGCGATTGGCCGGGCAACATTGCGCCTCAGGTGCGAAATCGTTTCGCCTATACGAATGAGTGTCTTGCTTGTCGGATTTCGCGTTTCGCGATAGCAACGAGAAAGGAACGTGACAAGTTCCAGCATGGCGGCTATCGCCATCACCTCAAATCCCGGTTTTCGAGCGGCTAGTTCGTTATCGAGCTTATCCACCAAGCGAAGGGATTCGGCAATCTCCGCCGGGCTTAGCTGCAGGCGACTGGTAAATTGGTGTCGCTGGCGCGATGCAGGCTCGAGCGTAAACAGCGCGTGGTAGCCGGAGAGCGACTGCAAGTCCCCGAGCGCCATCGGAAGCTCAGTCGGGTCGAACAGAATATTGATCAGGCTCAATCGATCCATATTCAGGTAGTCGTGCGGTCGCTCGCCCCCGATCACGAACGTATCTCCCGCTTTCAGTTCGTAGCTGCCTTGGCCCGTGATATGAACTCCCGTCCCACCGGTGATGATCACGATTTCCGAGAACTCGTGGCAGTGGAGACCGAACGGCTCCTGAGGATCACGCCGCTCGACGACGATTGGAAATCCGTCAGCATGAAACCAGTCCTGTTTTTTCAGCACTTTCATGGCAGATGGAATGTCACTGGCGCGGCGTTAACATCGTATTCCATGACTTTTAGAGGTGAGAACGCCGGAAGAATAAGCTGGGACTATTGTGCTAGTCGGCGGGTCGATCGTCAAGGTTTTGGGGCTTTACGAAGTCTAAACTGCGAGTCGTTCCAGCACACGTTTGGTAATGAACAAGACCCGAAGGATGAGATCATGAGGAATGCGACGAAGGTTGCTGCTGCTTTTGAGCTTGCGTCCGAGCAGTACCAAGCTCTGGGCGTTGACGTGCAGGCCGCACTCAAACAGCTTTCAGAAAGCTCGATTTCAGTTCATTGCTGGCAAGGTGATGACTGTCTCTTATACACATCTGACGCTGCCGACG
>JARFQX010000554.1 GCA_029287555.1 Rubripirellula sp.
GTAGCCGAGTCTGTCCCAGACTCGGAGGGCGCTAGCCCGAGGCGAAGCTACAGCTGGTCCCTTCGGTGACTCACTTGCGGCCGGACGGCTCCTCGAGGCGATCGAGGAGGAATCGGTCGATCAATTGAGCCAGATGCCAGAGGCGTTTGGGTTGGTGGACCGCGTGGGCCTCATCGGGATAGATCATCAGCTCGAATTGCTTGCCCGCCTCTTGAAGGGCCTTGGCCATCCTCATCGTCCCCGAGGGATGCACGTTGTCATCGGACTCACCGTGGATCAACAGGACGTCCCCGTGCAGCTTCTCAGCCGCTCGTACCGGGGCGGTCGCGTCATAGCCCTCCTCATTTTCCGAGGGCAGCCCCATGTAGCGCTCGGTGTAGAAGGCATCGTACTCCCGCCAATCCGTCACCGAACCGCCAGCGATCCCGGCCGCAAAGGCCTCACTGTGTGTCATGGCATACAGCGTCAGAAAGCCGCCGAAGGACCAACCGCGGATGGCCAAGCGGTCTTTGGCGACCCAGTTCTGCTGCTGGAGCCAGGCGACCGCCGTTTTCAAGTCGCCGAATTCGAGTTCTCCCACACGACCCTGAATCGACCACGTGTCGGCAAGTCCGCGACCGGCACTGGATCGATTGTCAACCATCAAGGTGGCAATTCCGCGCTTGGCCAACAGTTGGCGGTAGAGCATTCGGGTGCCCGACCATCGATTGACGACCGTGGCAGCACGCGGTCCGCCGTAGACCTCGATCAGGACGGGGACTCTTGATGCCGCTGTTGATCGCGGTCGAATCAGCATCGCTGGAAGCGCGGCCCCGTCGTCGGCGGGAATGTGAAAGATCTCCGGTCCGATCCATTCGCCCGCAACGCGGAGTCGGCCCTGGAACAACTCAAGAGAAGACTCCCCATTGCTTGAGCGGACTGAAATGCTGGGTGGCTTCGTTACCGAACTGTGGACGTCGACAAACCACCGGCCGTCGGGACTGAGACCAGCGGTGTGCCAACCCGGTTGGTCGGTCAGCGGCTGCAGTTGGGGGCTGGCCGATTGCGGCGGGATCGCGGCCCGGTAGACCTGTTGGTCGATGGTCCCACGTTCGGCATCACCGGTGACGACCAGGAAATCACCCTCGGGTGAAACCGAAAATTCCCTTGCGTCAAAGTCTTCGGGAGTCAGCGGCGTGATCCGCTTTCCATCGTGCGAGATGTGGTACAAGCGCGTACGACCGGTGGGCAATTCGCTCCGCCAGATCAGACTTCCGTCGGGCAGCCAGCCGGGATCGCTCGGGGGCTCGACCCAGGCCGGGCTTTCTTCCCGCAGCAGCAGGCGAGTCGCGTCGCCACCGGTTGCCATCGCATCGGGATCGAGCCGTCGCAGTTCTCGCCACGTCTGGGTGCGATCACTTACGGAAAACAGAAGGGAGCCCTGATGCGGATGCCACCAAACCCCCGTGACGATCCTTTCCTGCTGAGGTGTTGATTGGGTCATCACACGAGACAGCGGTACGCCTGCGGAATCGAGTGGGCGGAGATCCCAAAGCAGCAACGTTGCGTGTGGAATTGGGTCGCCCGCTTTGGGATAGCGACTGACCAACCCCTTTCCCCGGTCGCTTGACGAGTCGTGCAACGTGTAGGGCTCAATCCCGCTGATGTCGATCCGCAACATCGCTAACCAGTTTCCATTGGGACTGAACCAGAATCCACGAAACTTCCCTCGGCCGAAGATCTCTTCCTGGTAAGTCCAATCGAGCAGGCCGTCGAGCAGTGTGTCGGATTCGTCATTCGAAAGACGCACCTGTGTGCCATCAGCTACGTCAAGCAGGAACATATCGCCGTCTTTGGTGTAGCCGACACGTCGCGCCGACGGGTCGAGCGTGGTGTCTCGCCATCCGCTGGCGTCGCGCGTCAGCCAGCGTGCCGCTTGGTCGCTCGAGACGATTGCCAGTCCTTTACCGACTCGTACCAGAACGGGATTGCCGGCCGATTGGATCCCCTGCACGGCTCGGTTCGTGATCGATTCGAGCTGGGATTCTTCGATCCCGTCCAAGGCGGCGAGATTCGCACGCAGCTTTTCTGCCACCGGCCACTGCGTTTCCATTCCCGTAGCCAGCTCGACCTGCTTCCAGATGTCATCTCGGCGGATCAAGAGCGTCGCGTTATCGTCGTCGACCCAGTGCGTCGCGGGTAGCTCACCATCGAAATCGAACTTGTCCTCGGGATGGTACAGCGACCGAAGAGACAGCTCCGGCGGTGTCTGAGGCTTCTCCGTCTTCGGGTCCGTCTTCGGGTTTGAATCCTGTGCGAGCGCGGTGGACGTGGCCGCAAAGCTGAAGAACAAGCTCAGCAGCAGGATCATCGCCCAGTGCCGATCGAGGGGTCGAGTCAGATTGAGTCGAGAGCAAATCATCAGGCGATTCATTGAGGGATCGAAGAAGGCTTGGACGAGCCTAGTGCTTTGTCAAACCTTGGATTTTGGATGGCCGGGAAACGGGGTCAGACACCAAATGTGCGAAGCACCCGATGGGCCGTTCCGGCTTTTGGTGTCTGACCCCTTTTCCCGGCCCTCAGGCCGGCCACTTGGGGTCACGGCTTTCCAGGTAGGCGCGAATTCCCTCGCTCGCCGCTTCGGTGGTGCATGCGGTGGCGCTGTCGGCCGCGCCGGCCGACAACTGGGTGAGAAGGGCCTCGCCGATCGCTTCGTTAAGCAATCGTTTCGTGGCCTGCACGGCTTCGCGGGGCGCCAGGGCGCACTGACCGGCCAACTCTCCGGCGGCAACCCAGATCTGTTCCGGCACGACGGGCTTGCCGCACATTCCCAGACGATACGCTTCGTTCGCGTCGATCGCTTCACCGGTTAACGCCAGGCGCGCGGCAAGCGCGCTTCCATACCGAAACGCCAACAGCGCCGCGGTGGCACCACCGACCAGGCCACGCCGAACCGCAACGGCTGAGAAAGAGGCGCGGGTCGAAGCGACGATCAAGTCCGCAGCCAGTGCCAAGCCGAGTCCCGCTCCGACGGCTGAACCATCAACGGCCGCCACGATCGGTTTGGGGAAACGCAGCATTTGTTCATACAGTTCGGTCAGGTGCTGCCACGCCGAGTACCACTGCGGCAGCGCTTCGTCCTCGGGCATCTCGGCAATGGCGGACAATACGCGCAGATCAATTCCGGAGCAAAAGTGTTCGCCACTTGCCGCCAAGACGACCGCGCGAACCCGTTTCTCCTGGTGCACGTCAGACAGGGCGGTCGAAAGACTCTCGATCAACTGTGGATTGAGCGCGTTGCGCACCGCGGCGCGATCCATCAGTATCGTTGCCAGGTTTCCATGTACTTTGACGTCGACGTGTTGCACGATGCACCTGTGTCCAAAGAATAAGTCGCTGCAGCGTCTTGCTGAGAATGATGCGTCTATCATGGCCGACCGGGCCCGGAGGTGAAAGCCATCGCAGCGCCCGCCGCCGAACCGGTCGTTCACGTAATCTCCGGGACAAAAAAAGCCCCGCTTGATCTTTCGATCAAACGGGGCTCTCGGTTGAACTTCGGAAAACAATCGCGGCGAGCCGCGAAGGGGAACTAGTTGCAGTTCACGCAACCGGCGCCGGTGGCCATGGGAGCGGCCGAGCCTTCGATGATCGTTCCGCTCATCACCGCACCCTCACCAACGACGGTGGTCACGGGGCGGCAGACGCGAACCTGGACTTCTTGCATGGTCGTGACCGGAACGCAAACGGTGTAGTTCTCCGGCACTTCTTCAGTGACGGTGTCGTACACGCAAACGTTGTAGGTACGAGTTCGGGTCTCAGGAATGTACGTGGTGTAGTTGACCTCGCGAGTTCGCTCCTGCGGCTCCATGCGAGTCTTCTGCACCGTACGCGTGCGAGTTTCCGTCTGGTAGGTCGTCTTATTGACCATCCGAGTGCGGGTCTCCATCCGAGTCTTGGTCACCGGCACCATGCGGGTGCGGGTCTCGGTCACCATTTTGGTTACCGGAACCGTACGAGTCCGCTCTTCGGTGCGATACTTGGTGACGTCACGGGTACGCTCTTCCTGACGCGTCTTGGAGACGTTGACCATCCGAGTACGAGTCTCGGTGCTCATTTCCGTGTAATTGACGGTCCGCGTACGACTCTCCATGCGAGTCTTGGTAACCGGCACGGTACGGGTGCGGGTTTCCGTCTTCATCGTGGTGACGGGGACTTCACGAGTCCGGGTTTCCATCCGCGTTCGCTGAACGGGAACTTCACGAGTTCGTTGTTCGTTGCGGTACAGAGTAACCGTGTAGTCGCGAGTCCGCTGTTCTTGACGGCACCGTTGAACGGTGACCATCCGCGTTCGCTGCTCGGTGCGGTACTTGCGTACCTGGACCGTTCGCGTACGTGTTTCCTGACGGTAACGAGTGACCGGCACCATTCGCGTGCGAGTCTCGGTGTGACAGGTCGTCGTGGTGTAGGTGTAGGGCACCTGGGTCGTCTGACGCTGGTAGGTCGTCACCGGCACCTCTTCAGTCACCATGTTGGGAACGTAGACGCGACGATAGGAAACCTGAGGAGCGCAGCCACCGCAGTCGGCGCTAACCGTCCCGCCGCAACCACCACAGCCGACCGAAACGCCGCCGCAACCACCGCCACAGCCGGCCGAAACACCGCCGCAGCCACCGCAGCCAGCCGAGACGCCGCCGCAGCCGTCACCGCAACCGGTCGATCCGCCGCTGACTTCAACGGCTTGGCACTCGTAGTGACCCATGTCCTTGGTGACCGTCCTCGTAGTGGTAACGGGCACGCACTTGGTCTCGGTACGATAAGCCGTCTTGGTTTCCTGAACCGGAACCTGAACGGTGTAGTTCTGAGCCACTTCCTCGGTGTAAGGAACGTTGACGGTGTAAGTCTGCTCCACCGATTCCGTGTAAGGAACGGTCACGTTGTAGGTCTGCTCAACCTGCTCGGTGTAGGGCACGTTGACCATGTAGGTCTGGGTGCGAGTCTCCTGGTAGGGGACGCAAACGGTGTAGTTCTGGGTCACCGTCTCGGTGTAAGGAACGCTGACT
>JARFQX010000593.1 GCA_029287555.1 Rubripirellula sp.
GTTTTCCTCC
Source organism: Rubripirellula sp. (assembly GCA_029287555.1). Taxonomy (GTDB): domain Bacteria; phylum Planctomycetota; class Planctomycetia; order Pirellulales; family Pirellulaceae; genus Rubripirellula. Next base: position 11 of record JARFQX010000593.1, read on the forward strand.
TGTTTTGTAAAAGTTAAAAGGGCTGGGCGCAGCTTCGTCAGGAATCACTTTTCCTGATTTTCTTCGATCAGTGCTTTGGCCTTATGGAGGCGGCGCCGGAGATCCTCGGCGGCGAGAGCTTCCCGGATCAAGGCACGTTCCCGCCGGCCAAATTCCTCTGGCGGATTCTCACCAAAAACCCCGATGTGAAAGTCTTCCAGGGGCCAGTTATCGCTCCGCTGGGTGGAGAACGGAATGTCGGTATTGTGGTGGATCTGCAAGTTGCCAAGCGGGCTGCGCGCCCAGGCGTAGCGGTAATGCACCGGCTCTGATACCATCAGGCTGGAAAGGACGAGCACCTTCATATCTTTCCGCGGCTTTCCCCGGCTATCTTTGCCGGTCTCAAGATGGGTAGCGTTGGCCGGGTGAAACTTCCGGTCGCTTCCCGCCACCGCGAAACCCGCGATGGATCCTCCGTTGTCCACCGCACCGACTGATTCATCGAAGCGCAAGATGATACACTCATCCTCAACCTTCATCTCCTCGACCCTCGGCGGCTTCCAGCGGATCTCCCGGTCAAATCCGTACTCGGTCGCCAACGCCCAGCGGGCGATCCTCTCACCGGCTGGAACTTTGAGCTGCGGATGGTACCAGCGCCGCCTCAGATCATAGGTGCTGGTAAACCCGATGTTTCTGTCGCCCGCGTTATACATATCGAGAAATGTGTGGTACTGCGCTTCGCGAATGTAGGGACCGGGATTAGCCATCATCTCGCAGTAGTTGTCGAGCGTCTGCACGGGTCCCTCGGTGCACAGCGACAGGATACCGAACGGCAACTCCGGATCGTTAAAGGCGGCCCGCCAGGCGGAGATCATCTTCGGGAACACATGACGATACATGATCGCGCCCTGCGTTCCGTTGAAGCAATTGTTGTAACCCTGATGAAAGATGGCCCCCCTGACCTGCAGGCCCTCGAGCGGGCCAATCATGCTGGCGAAGCAGTTGCCGGGTCGGTTCTGATCCATCGCCGGTCCGGGACGAAGATCAGCAGGTTCAGTCTCGTTGGCCGGCATGTCGCGGCCTTCCTTCTTAAACCGTTCCAGTTTCTGGTGATAATTTCGGATCCTCTGTTCCAAGTCTGCCTGGGGATCCCACGCTACGACTTTCTGGTCCCAGTCGGCCAACAAAGACATCACCTGCGTGGAATCCATATTCCGGAGGACCGAATCTGGTGTCCACGTTTCCACGGTGGTTCCCCCCCGCGATGCATCGATCACGCCGATGGGAACCTGTGTTGCCATGTGAATTCGACGCGCAAAAACGTAGCCGATCGCAGATAGCTCACGAGCGATTTCTGGCGTACAAACATCCCAGTCACCTTTGCGGTAATGTCGACTGAACCAGCCGCTCCACTCGTGCAGCCGAGGGAATCCGAACTTCTTGTCGGGGCCGCTCAAAGCGGGAACGGTTAGAATTCGGATGTTGGAGTAATTGGCCGAGACGATTTCGAGTTGGCCATTCTCGATTCGATCGAGCGGAAATTCCATGTTGCTCTGCCCGCCGAGTACCCATACGTCACCAATCAGGACGTTGTCGAGCGTCAGCGTTTCGTCCGCCCCCGCAATCATCAACGTGTGCGGCTCAGAACTTGCCGCCATCGCGGGCAAGGTAACTTTCCAGGACCGGTCCGCGGCAGCCGTAGCCGCCTGTTCGTTGCCGCCGAGGGTCACGGTGACTGCTTCGCCGATGTCAGCCCATCCCCAAATGGACATGGGCTTGTCGCGTTGCAGTACCATATTCGATTGAAATACATTGCTCACGCACAAGCCTGGGCCGATCGTCGGAACGTCGATGACATCTTCCCGCGGCATCCTCTGTTGACGGTCCTGGGCGCGAATCGCGCATGGAAGAAGCGATCCGAAGATCCAGATAGTGCAGAGTGAAAGTCGAAACACGGTGAGCTCTCGTTGTATTTTATGTGCGTCTGAAGGCGTGCATAACGCGTTAGCTGTCTGCCCTCGCAGGAACGACTCAATCGGACCTGTCGAGTCGAATGCCAAGCCGCGTGTGGCCAATATACTCAGCCGGGTATTAGACACCTCGAAAAACGTGCTTTCAAGCAATTGCCAGTCATGCCTTTCCCCTGAGTTGACGTGCACCTCGACCTTGACCGCGTTTTGCTTCGTTCGCAAGCCCACGAAACGCGGCCAACTCGATCAACTAAAGTGCAGAAAGAAAGCGACACCACCGATCCGGCCATCGCATTGCAATGCAACTTGAATCGGCGGTCCGTGGAATTGATAATCCGACAGTCACGTCAACGGCGTCTGATTGGCTGGCGTGAGTGCATGCGGGCAACTTACGAGGATCTTGGCGTTCCAGTGCGGGCCACCAATCACTGGCGGCATCAGCGGTCGAGCCCATGAGCTTTTACAAACAGGAGCGGTGGTGCGAAATCTGGGATGAGACTTCGACAGCACGTGGAGGCTTTGCTCACCACCTAAACCCGAGACTCAGTTCGTGCGGATTCTTCTTGCTGCTACATCAATCGAATCACTCGCGAACCTGAGGAATCTTCGGTATGAGCGCCAATCTCGTTTTTCTGCTGAATCTGTTGTCGACCTGGTACCTGGTCGGCTTGATATGGATGGTTCAGGTCGTCCACTACAAACTGTTCGACCGAGTTGGAACAGATGAGTTTGTTCAATACGAGGAGGACCACAATCGTCTGATTACACCCATCGTCGCGCCACCGATGTTGTTTGAGTTAGCAACGGCTTGTGCGCTGCTCGCGGTTGCGCCCCCGGGATTCCCGCGCTGGGGTGCTTGGGCAGGAGTGGTCTTGGTTACTGCTGTCTGGTTGACAACCTTTTTCGTCAGCGTGCCCTGCCATACGACGCTGCTAAGCGGATTTGATCCGGATGCCTACCGCAGGCTGGTAAACACGAATTGGATTCGCACTGCCCTCTGGACAGCCCGCGGCGTCTTGCTGGGGTACTTTGCTCTTCGACTGATGGAGTAGGCCAACCGGCCATCGCGGTTAGCCAACGGCCTTGAATGCGGCCACTGCCCGTTCCCAACCCTGCCTGTAAACCACGGACGCGTGCTCGCTACACCGTCTTACAAACAGGCTGGCGTGGTTCGATTCCATCCGGGACAACTGAACAATTCAACGCCTAGATACGCCAATCGGCATAGCGTTCTGGCTTAAACTCGGATGTTTGCAGGTTCGATTCCTGCTCTGGGCTCTGAGGAAGGGTGAAGGGTTCGAATCCCTCGGCCTCCGCTTGAATAGGAGCTTAGCGGTTTAGGC
>JARFQX010000691.1 GCA_029287555.1 Rubripirellula sp.
CTGCGCTGGTGGTGGCAGATGCTGGCCGTCTGGATCTGGATGCTCGCGGTCCTGATGGCGATTCGCTTCTGGCAAGGAAGATGGAAGCGGATGCGAATGGTCTAGCGCTTTGTCAAACCTAGGATCTTGGGTGGCCGGGAAAAGGGGTCAGGCACCAAAAGTGCGGAGCACCCGAAGGGCCGTTCCGGCTTTTGGTGCCTGACCCCTTTTCCCGATCGCGTTCCGGCTTTTGGTGCCTGACCCCTTTTCCCGATGCTGCGGCGTTGTTGGACGAATCGGTCCAGCGGCGCGAATCGACCCCCGACAAATCATTGAAAGTCGGTCAGGATCACTTCCGTGCGATACCGTTTGCCACCGCGAAAGATGACCATTGGGATGGACTTACCAATCGGGGTCAGCCCCACTTGGGCAACGAGATGATCATCGTTTTCGACGCGGGCGCCATTGAATTCGACGATGATATCACCCCGCTGCAATCGAGCGGACGCAGCCGGTGAGCCGGATCGAACATTCTTGACCAGCGCGCCGCTTCGAAGTGGAAATCCGGTCGCGGACAGATCGGCGGCGGTAAAGTCGGGATCCAACGTAACGCCCAAGTAGCCCCGCCGAAGTTTTCCGTACTGAATCAATTGATCGGCAACCTTGATTGCCATGCGGATCGGAATGGCAAAACCGATCCCTTCACTTCCGCCGCTACTGCTGGCGATCGCCGTGTTGAGCCCGACCACTTCGCCCCGCAGGTTCAACAGTGGACCACCACTGTTGCCGGGATTGATTGCCGCGTCGGTTTGAAAGAAGTCCTGCAACTCAATCTTCTGTTCCCCGAGCGACAGATCACGTCTCCCCTTTGCACTGAGGATTCCAAAGGTGACCGAGTGACTCAATCCAAACGGACTGCCAATCGCGATCACGAAGTCCCCGATTTCAATCGAATCGCTGTCACCGACCCGGGCCGCGGGTAGATCGATCCCCTCGATCTTCATCACTGCTACATCCGTGCTGGAATCGGCAAACACTTTGGTCGGATAGAACTCTCGTCCGCGGTTCGTCCTCAGCATGATCTCGCGAGGGCTGGCGCCAGCGATCACGTGTCGATTGGTCAAGACCCACAAGTCGCCTGTGCCAAATTCGATCACGACGCCGCTTCCCGCCTCATCGTACGACTCACGCGTCCCTCCCCGCTCCTCCGTCTTGTGAGCCTCGATGTGAATCACACTCGGCTTGACCAGTTGGGAAACGCGACGAACCAGATGCCCGAGCCGATCGAACGTGCTGAATTCCTCCGCCAGCTCGTTAAACAATCGCTCGCGTTCGACGTCGATGGCGACGTTGGGCCGCGGTGCGGTTTCCAGCGACGGGCGACGAACGCTGACCGCTTGTCCCTCGTCGGGATCCTGTGCGCTGACCGGTTGCGCAAAGCAACCGCAAAGAGCGAACGCAGCGAGAGCCGAGAGGGAGGTTCGACTGGGAGTCCAGTGGCAGAGGAACGATGCGACCATGGCTGTTCGGAGTCTGAGAGGGAGAACGCGATCCGTGCAAGCACCGTGGGAGGCGGTGCAGAGGTAGTGATCGTCCAGCACTCCGCTCGGTCTTTTCGGGAGCGGACCGCGGCATCCCTGAGCGTGGCAATTGTCAGAACCCGATTGGAACGCGCATTAAAAAACGGCCGGACAATCGTCCAGCCGTTAGACGGTTTGTAATGGGTGGGCAGTACTTTGACGCCGAGACAATCAACAGGAACCGACGATTGGTCGGAGCCGGGCTAATCGTTAGAAGCCGGGGGCATCAGTAAGAATCAACCTCGGCATTATCAAAGACACGATTCCACATGACAGCCCGACCGCCCGCACTTCGCGTTTCGGCCTTTCGGCGACAACCGATACAATCGGTCGCATACGGAATGGCACGCAAGCGGGTCAGAGGGATCGGCTTGCCGCAACTATCACAGTTACCGTAGCCGCCCCGCTTGATTCGTTCCAACGCCTCATTGATTGCCGACAACTCGCGACTTTCCGCCTCGATCAACTGACTGTTCAGTTCGTCTTGGACCGTATCGGCCGCCGCATCGAGCACATCACCGGTTCGTTCTTGATGCAACTCGCGCAGCAGGCTCAGGTCACCTTCCAGGGCTCGCTGCAGGGCATCACGACGCCGCACCAGTTGCTCGCGAAGCTTCTTAATCGATTCTTTCCGAGACATCGCATCACCTCACCAGGATAAGAAGGTCGCCGCGATCAGGCGTTTATGTAGGTAAGGACCGCCGAGACTGCCGCCCAATAACCCGCAACAGCCAGGGCAACCCGCAACAGTCAGGGCAACCCATAGCGGCTAGGGTGGCGGGCCTCGAAGCACCTTTCCATGAAAAGGCATCCGCTTCGCGCCCACCCCTGAGCATCGGAATGCGGGGCTGTGGGATAGGACAACTGCGACAATCCGTCGGCCAGTAAGATCGATCGCGACCCCGCCGAGCGTCTCCGGGAGGCCTCGATCAATCCGGCCCAATCATAGGAACAAGGGATCTGAAAGTGCCCCTCGGCTCTCGGGAATATGCACGATTTCGCCGTTCGCCCCTCGTAAGCTGAGGATTAGAAAGACTTTGCAGCTTATCTCGGGAGACTCGGATGTGTCGCGAGCGAACCGGACAGTTGCGGGCACCACAAACAGACCCCCTAAAAGGGCTGTCCGGCAACTGCCCTCGGCACCCTACCAGCGTCGAATTGCGTTCAGACGCTCCAGATTCGCTAACCGGACGAGAAGCGATGTCCGAAGAAGAGAAAAGGGGTGGGATGCGCGCACCCGAGTCGGGTTCCTGCGCTTCAAAGGAAAGCTTGCCTGCAAGCACGGGCTCCCACCAGCCTGATCATCGCGTTGTTCATCACGGAAGGGTCTTGACGTGAGTACGGATCACACAAACGAATCGTCGTGGGACGCCGCCGTTGATCCGGCGACTCCTCAGTCATTTGTCGTGCCGGGCTCCAAGGATGTTGGCGAGGTCGATCGGGCGTTGAAGTCAGACGACGATTCGCGGGAAGCCGATCAAGAGCAAGCTGGCCAAGACCAAGCTGGCCCGGCCGAGGCGGAACGCGTCGAAGCCGACGAGCACTCGAGACTGGACCAAGACCAGGACGCTGCTGTTGACCAGGACGCTGCTGTTGACCAGGCGGCCGCGCCGCAAGCCGATCAACCGACCCCGATGGAAGCGTCCTTGCGCGAGTCATTTCGCGACGCCGAACATGGCGTGATCGAATTTCGCGTGATTCACGCCGGTTCGCCCGTTCGGCGTTTGCGATTGACCGGAAGTCGATACACATTTGGTAGCTCCGAGGGTTGTTCGATCCGCTTGAACGATCAAGGGTTGCGGCCGATGCACGCGGTCCTGATGCGCGACGCTTCGCGAATTTTGGTCCGTGCCTATTCGTTTCCCATTAAAGTCAACGGGGTGAACGTTACCGAGGCTGAGTTGCACGAGGGGGATATTCTTCAACTTGGCGCCTACCGCTTTGAGCTCCTCAACACGCAGCATGACGCCGCAGAAGGCTCACCGCCGACTTCCGATTCGGCTCACCGATGGAGTTCGGTGCTTGATCGTTCCCGCACCGGTGGCACGCGAGGATCTTCGTTTCACCTCGATCGACTCAGCAACGGTTCGATCTGGTCGGCCGCGGATGATTTGGTTTGGAAAGCGCGGTTACGCCGCGAGGTGGAACAGTGGCGTGAGCGACAGGCAGAATGCGATCGCCGGGAGAGCCGCTGCGACCAGCGAGAAGCAAACCTGCGGAACCGCGAGTCCGAGTTGTGGTCGCGTGCTGAAAATCTCCACCGCCGCGAGGCTCGCCTGCAATCGCAGGAGACCGCGGCGATCCAGCTCTATGACGAGTTTGCCAAACACCAGCAGGAACTAATCGAAGTCCGCGACGCTGCACAGCGGCGACAAGAGAGTTTCCATGAACGTGAAATCTCCTTTCGCAATCAAGAACTCGAGTATCGGCAGCGACTCGACGAGGCCAACCGGCAATTAAGACTGTCCCAGCAGCAGGCCGACTCGGCCTCGCAGGCAGTCGAGGAAATGCGTCAGCAGTTTGACGCGCTCAATGACCAGATCGAAGCTCTCTCCGCTCAACACACCCAAATCGATTGCCGCGAACAAGAGCAGCTTGCTGAGCAACAGCGCCTGATCGCCGAGCTGGAAACCGCCCGTGACCAGGCCTTGGAGGCTCGCGCCGACAGCGAGGCCCAACGCCTTGAACTGGAAGCCAAGTGTGATCAACTCGAATGCCAACTTGACCTGCTGCAAGAGGACCGGGGCAGCGACGTCGCGATCCACGCCGAGAAACTCGCAGCGAGCGAGCTCGTGGCTGAAGCACTTCGCCAACAGGTCGAAGAGCTGCAAGAGAAGCTGTCCCGGGCAACCGAAGAGTCCCTACAACTGAGATCCGACTACGAAGAAACCCTCGCGTCGGTCACCGAACTCGAATCAATCATCGCGGATAGTTCCGAGTCCCGTACCGAGGACCGCGAGAGCTGGGAGATTGAGGCGGACGAACTGCGAGCTTCCATGAAACAATTGTCCAAGGAACTCGATCAAGCCAATCGCGAACTCGAACACCTGCGTGACGCCAACTCCCAATTGACGACCCGGCTCGATGACATGCAACAGCAACGCGACGAAGCGATTGCGGAAGCCAACGCGCGGCCGACATTTGAGTCCGTCCAGTCCATGCAGGAAGAGCTATCGGTTGCAAAAGAACATCTCGCGGAGGCTCAATCAGAACATCAAGAGACGCTGCAACAACTCAGCGAGGTTCAGCAACAGCGGGAGAGCGAACAGGAAATAGCCGCCCAGGATCTCGCTTCTGCGCTTGCCGCGGCCGAACAGGCACCTCAAGGGGCCGCTGAGCTGCCGCACCAGTCGGCCGAGGATTCAGGCGTTGACTACGATCCAGAACTGGACAATGTCGAAGTCGCGGAACAAGTTCTGGAAGATCATTTGCACGATTTCGTTATTGACGAAGAGCCCGTGGATGAAGATGCCGGGTCCCTCGAATCGGATCAGCTCTCCGATTGGAACCTGGAATCTCCCGCTCCAGCGGAAAATCCCGTCGAAGGTTCTCTCGCAAACATGTTGATCCACGACCTGGACCAGGAAGCACACGGAGCCAGCAGCGAGACGGAGCATGACGCGGAGGGGATACCTCCAAGCGGTTGGGACCAGGAGCATGGCGAGGAAGCTTACGCCACGCATTGGTCCAATCATTCCGATGGTTACCGCGTCGAAGAGATCGAGCAACCGGAGGACCGCGGGACTTGCGAAACGGGTCAAGGAGATGCGCCAATTGCCGAGTCGCGGCAGGACGCGATTCGCGCCGAGGCGGTTCCCGGCGATGAGGAGAAGGACGACTCGATCTCAGCCGAGAGTCCCGCCGAGACTGCTGCCGCGGTCTCCGTCCCCGAAGACGGCTCCGAAGAAGATGATTCGATTGAAGCCTACATGAATCGTCTGCTTCGTCGCGCGCAAGGACAACCGATCGAAGCCCCGCCGGCGGCGACGGAGGCGGCGACCCAAAAGTCAAACGAAGAAGGAACGGATCACGAAGCGCTTGAAGAGCCGGAAACACCCGATCCGAATACGCCGTTAGAACCGAGGTCGAAAGCACCCGAAGGCACGACCAGCCTGTCAGCGATGCGAGACTTGGCCAATGCCTCGGCTCGAACCGCTATTAGCCACAGCGTCCGCGTCCAAACGCGCAACATCCAGTTGAAGGGAGTGTTTAGCCTTGCCTGTGCAGCGGGCGCTCTCGCCTGTGGAATCGCATGTTACTTTTTCATCCCCGGAGTGATGCGCTACCTCGCCGTCGCGATGACTGCGGTCGTCGCTTGCATCTATGTCCAAGAGGGTTGGCAACGATTCCGCGAAGCAAGTCGACAGCTGAAGGAAGCCGAACTCGGCAGCGAACCGAGCACATCGACCGTAACCGAGGATCAAG
>JARFQX010000700.1 GCA_029287555.1 Rubripirellula sp.
GTCATTGTCTCGTGGGCTCGGAGATGTGTATAAGAGACAGGTGGATGCTGGATCATTCTCGCGGAAAGCGTCTGGCCAACTCCCGGCGGCTGGTTCAAAAAGCGGTTGATGTGGCGGCTGCAATTCGTTGCAGCGTCGTGACGCTGGGTCAGTTCACGTCGATTGTCACGCGTCGAGGGGAAAGCCTTGACAACCATGGGATGCAAATCACTGCCGGCAGCGACTATTCCGCCGCGTTGATCAGCCAGGCAGTGCGCGCTGAATTGAATCAGCGATCGTGGGATCCCGCGGAGCTGACCCTCGGCATCGTCGGCGCGTCGGGCGATATCGCCAGCACCTGCGCCGCGATGATGGCACCGGAATATCGGCAATGCATTCTGGTTGGCAGCGGACGCGCCGGCTCGCTCCCGCGACTCGACAAAGTTGCAAGCCGTATTCGCGGAGCGCGAGTCGCATCGAGTCTGCAAGCGATCGGAGAAGCCGACGTGGTGGTTTGCGCCACCAATAGCACCACCGCTCCGCTCGGTCCTGAATATCTTCATTCCGACGCGATTGTCTGCGACGCCTCCGTTCCAGCAACGTTGCAGCCACGCATCTGGGATGAGCTTCCCAAGGTGAAAGTATTGCCGGGCGCGATTGCTGCATTACCTGGCAAAGAGGCGCTGGAGATCCCCGGATTTCCTTTGCCGCCCGGGTTCACATACGGATGCATGGCGGAAGGCTTGTTGCTGGGCCTGGACGCGGATCAAGGCACGCATTGGAGTGGTCGGTCATGTTCGCGGCGAGCTCTTGAGATTTCCGAGGTCGCTGCCCGGCATGGGTTCACCGTTGCACAGCATTCATCCATCAGCAGTTTTTCCGAATCACTTTCATGACCCTATTGGCTGAATCGTCAAGCAAACCCACCGACCACAGCCTGGTCCAGTCGGTAGGTGGCAAAGCGGCAACGTTACTTGAGCTTCAAGCTGCCGGTTTTCGCGTACCCGAGTTTGTCGTTTCCCCATCAAGAATCGAAGCTGCCGTAGCGCAGCTGGGAACACCGCTGGTGGTCCGTTCCACAGCTAGCGTCGAGGATGGCGCGACAACATCGTTTGCTGGGCAGTTCGACAGCTTTCTGGATTTGAGAACCGTCAAAGAGGTCAGCGAGGCGATTGCTCGTTGCTATGCCTCACTCGATCAACCGTCGGTCCTCCACTATTGCCTTCAGCAAGGCATTCCGCCGGAATCTTTGCGGATGGAAGTCATCATCCAACGGATGATCCAACCGGAACTGGCGGGAGTCGTTTTTACCGTCAACCCAGTGACCGGCGCCGAGGAAGTCGTCGTGGAAGCTTGCCAGGGGTTGGCCGACGACCTGTTGGCGGGCCACCAGCAACCGCTTCCTGACAATCATCCGTTGCTGGAGAAGTACCGCGAGGAGATTGAACAGCTTGCCAAAAAGATCGGGCGTCATTTTGGTGCGCCGCAAGACATCGAATTCGCGATTCAGTCGGGCGAGATCTTCGTGCTGCAATCCCGCCCAATCACGCGGATTGGGTTTGCCAGTGAAGCTGATCAATGGACCAATGCGGACTTCCGCGACGGCGGTGTCTCCAGCACCGTTTGCACGCCGTTGATGTGGTCGCTTTACGAATTGGTCTGGGATCAATCGCTGAAGGACACACTGCGCGAACTAAAGCTGTTCCGGAACGATTTTCAGGCGAGCAGAATGTTCTTCGGTCGACCGTATTGGAATCTGGGTGCGGTCAAGCAATGCCTTGCAGCGCTACCGGGTTTCGTTGAACGTGAGTTTGACGAGGACCTAAGTGTGCAGATCAACTATGAAGGCGATGGCCATGTGACTCCCGTGACGCTGCTTCGCATCCTGCGGGCAATTCCCACCATTCTTGCAATCAAGAGGTTCTTTCGATCCCAACAAAGGGCGGCAGAAGAGCTGTTGAACCAGCCGATTGAATCACGCTTGCAAGGCTATGAGTCGACACCGCGGAATGTCGCAGCGGAGTTCCGAAGATTAGTCGAGACGGACTACTACCAGATCGAGAGCACGTATTTTCGAACCATTTTTGCCGCCTCGTTGGCGAAGCTCGATTTCATGAGTTCCTTTCCGGGCGTCGACTACGGTTCGCTCGTTTCGGCGCTCCCACCGCTTCGTCATGTGGAGCCGGTTCGGATGGTTCAAGCGATGCAGGATCGTACGCCGCAGGAGCTGTCGCGTGTGATCGATACTTATCGCCATCATTACCGAAGTGGATTGGACCTGATCCATCCTCGCTGGGATGAAGACCGCCCGTTTGTACACCAAATGCTGGCCGAACTGCCCGCGTCTGCCGGCAATGATCCTCGGCCAAGGTACGAATCAGCGCGCGCCGCTACGCTGCACAGTCTCCCGCGTCGGAAGCGGGCGAGTTTTGATCGCAAGCTCGATCGACTGCGTCATTTTCTGTGGCTCCGCGAACAACTGCGTGACTATTCGAGCCAGGTTTATTACCTGATTCGCCGTTATGTATTGGAAATTGCCGTTCGACGTGGACTGGGAGACTCGATTTTTTTTCAAACTTACCGCAAGATCTTCATCGACGATCGGACACACATTCAAACCAATCATGAGATTTACGAGAGCTATCGAAACTTCCAATCGCCGAACGAGATTGGTTCCGGATTCCATATTGATCGGCGCCGTAGGAGCGACGAGATGGTAGGCATCGCAGCGAGCCCCGGAACGTTGTCAGCGACCGCGAAGGTTGCGGGCAACGTTGCCCAGGCTTCAAGAATGCCTCGCGGCCGAATTCTGGTTTGTCCCTATACCGACCCGGGGTGGACTGCAGTGCTCGATCGCGCTGGCGGTGTTGTGACAGAAACCGGAGGCTTACTCTCGCACGCTGCGATCATTTGCCGCGAGTACGGAATCCCGGCGGTGCTTGGTGTTGAAGACGCAACCAGCCGCATCGCGGATGGAGCAAAGCTTATGATTGACGGTAGTGAGGGTCGCGTGTGTCTCAAGACATCTTGTCCAGAGGAATATGAACAATGAAGACTTATGTCTGTTTCCCAATGTTGGTGCTGCTGAGCACCGCGACGGTCAATGAGACCACGGCGCAGGAATCGCCCCCAGCCGAAACCGACGTCGAATCTTCGCGGCAAGCGGATCGCGAACAACTACGACAACTTCGCGAATCGCTGACAGAAGCGGTGATTGCCGGTGACGTCGAGAAGCAGATTGAGTATGCGGTTCCGGATGTTGTTACGATTTGGCAGAACAACCAGGTCGCGCGCGGACACGACGGCTTGCGCGACCTTCTTTCCGAGATTGATTCGGGAGACGAGAATATTTTTCAGGGATACACCGAGCGACCAAGCTCGGACCAGGTCACGATTCTACCGGGAGGCAACACGGCAATCGCCTACGGCAAATCGGTCCCACACTACAAGTGGCTGGGCCTAGAGTTCGATCTGGACAACCGCTGGTCTGCGACTCTGTTGAAAACAGACGGCCAGTGGAAGCTCGCCACGTATCACGTCTCGGGCAATATCGTTGACAACCCTGTGCTGACTGCAGCGAAGCAGACGGTTTATTGGGCTGCCGGAATCACGCTGGTGGTTGGGATATTGCTGGGCGCTATCGGAGCAAAGCTGGTTGGGAAACGGCGCCAGACCGCTACGGAATAATGGGGGCCCAACTGAAACATCGTTGGAGCATCAGCCACAACTACCTTGCGGGAATCACTGCGGGAGACTGGTGGCGACTGCTGCGCGAAAATCGGTTTGCCGTTGCCCCCGCGTACTGGCACCGCGCCGCATTCATCACACTCACCAGCCTGGTGAATTCCTGGAATTGGCGAAGAGAACGACGACGATATGGCGAGGCGATCGACAAGGTTCAAATTGACATACCGCCGTTGTTCATCCTTGGCCACTGGAGAAGCGGGACCACGCTGCTTCAGTATTTGTTTGCACAGGACACGTCACAGTTCAACTTCGCCAACACATACCAGGTGGTCAATCCTCGTACGTTCCTAACCACCGAAGAAGTGATCACACGCCGCTTTGCCCGCCTCGTGCCTCCGACGCGCCCCATGGACAACATGGAACTCAGTTTCCGATCGCC
>JARFQX010000746.1 GCA_029287555.1 Rubripirellula sp.
GAACGGGCGTTTCATTCCCTTTGACGCGATACAACCGAGGAATCACTCGGCGCGACAAGGCCCAGTACATGTCTCGTTCTTCCCGACGGACCGTGTCGATCGTCGCGAAGGCCCCATCATGCCCTCCCGAGAGGTCTTCGCGAATGATGGAGAGCCGGTCGTAGAGATCGCCGAGGGATTCACCTTGAATCTCCAGCAGCAGCATTGCTTCGGCTTCACGCGGCAAGACCTCGTCAAACTCGGCGCTCGTGTCCCGAGCGATCTGCAGGAGCCGCCGGTCCATCAGGTCGCAGGCAACCAACCCATGCCGGAGCGCCGCGACACCGCATCGGGCGGCGGAATCGAGACGATGAAAGAACAGCAACACCACGCCGCGATTCGCGGGAATCGCCTCCGTTCGGACCGTAGCGTCAACCACAATACCGAGTGTCCCCTGCGTCCCGACCATGAATTTGGCCATGTCGACCACGCCCGAGTCGTGCACGACATCGTCGAGACGATAGCCACCACGCGACTTGGGAGCGTCCGACCTTGCCTCGATCAACGATTGAAATTGGCTGTGGATCTCCGCGATGCCACGGGCCAACCGACCGGCGGTGCCCTGGTCGTCCTTATGATGGCGAGACAGCTCCACCAGTTCTCCGTCGACGGTGACAATCCTCAGCGACTCGATCGTGTCTCGGGCCGAACCGCTCCGCAGGTAGTGACTGCCCGACGCGTTGGTTGCCAGGACGCCGCCCATGGTCGTGATGCTGCGGGTGACCGGATCGGGACCATACCAGCGACCGCGATGACCCAGTGCTCGATTGACAACGGCCAACGGTGCCCCACTTTGCACCGTCACGCGCCCGCCATCCCGATCGATTTCGATCCGACGCATGTGTTGAGAAAAATCGATCAGCAATCCCCGTCCCAGTGATTCCCCCGAGACCCCGCTTCCCGACCCGCGCGGGTGCAACGACAACTCGTGCTCAGCGGCATACTGAACCGTTGCGATCACGTCAGCGGCCGTTCGAGGACGGATCACACCCAACGGGGGAATCTGGTAGATGCTCGCGTCCGAAGCGTAGAGCTGCGACATGATGGGGTCGCAATAGACCTCTCCCCCAACAATGCCTCGCAAGTCGTCTTGTACCCGTTGCCGCTCGGTATCCATACCGTCTATTTCGATCTGCTCGGACGCTCCACGTCAAGCAGATGGCCCGCAACTTTGCTCAATCCGCGTTAACAAACGGCCCAGATGCAAGCGATCCAGGGCCCGACCGGCATCGCGCCGGCTCACCGTCGTCGAGTTATACTCGAACTCCTTGTCCGTTTTTCTCTCACACCGCGTTCGCCGAACCTGCGTGGGAATCATGAATTTACAAGATTGGTGGATCGCGACCGTTCTCAGCACCACGCTGACAGCCCTTCTGTCGAACTCGTCGCTGGCGCAGCGTCGTGGCGCGAAGACCGCTCGCTCATTCAAAGTCGGCGATGAAATCGAGTACCTGTGGGTCGGCACATGGTACCCCGGCAGCGTTTTGGAAGTGCGTGGCGATTCGGTCGGGATCGAGTACGAGTGGGGAGGAAGCCCACGTCGCGAATTCGTGCCGTCACTGAAACTCCGCTTTGCTTGGGAAGCTAAAGCGATCACCCCGATGCGATTCTGGTCTGACCAAAGCGGCGAGTTTCGGGTGAGAGCTGCTGCAATTGGACTGAGCGACAATAGCCTCACGCTACACAAGGAAGATGGCAGTGAAGTGACGGTCCCGATCGACATGCTAAGCGATGCCGACCAGAAATTGCTGCGTCGGGCGAAAGCCAGTGCCGGCCCCTCGGTGGCCGAACTGATTTCGATCACCACATTCGAGACCGCCGGAGAAGGCTGGTCGAGTCCGTGGAACGAAGCGGCGAACTTGAGCGACGTGCCCCCGGATGCTCCCCCTAGCTTCGCCAACATGCCAGAGAAGGGAGTTGGTTTCCCAAAACTGCATTTTCATGACGACTTGGTCCGTGTCATACCGATCGGCGGCAGAGATGGCTGGATGCTGGCGGGAACGGTCACCAGGCTTGGAGAGCAACCGTCCCGTTTGCTCTGGGTTGCATTGGCATCGGGAAAGGTCAAGAAAATCCAATACCTTCCGAGCGGCGAGCGACTCGCAGCCTGTGATCCCACGAGCCGCCAAGTCTTGACGATCCATCCGGACGTCGAGGACGTGCCAGTCCTGACCGTCTTTCGCTGCGACCCTTCGACCGATCAAGCCCAAGCGATCAAACGCTGGGGAAGTTTGTCGGAACAGCAATGGGGCTCCTGGGACAACTGGGCCGAGTTTGTCAGTCCGACGCGAGTGATTCACGAGTGGGGAAGCAAGCAGTACGTCGTTTGGGACTTCGAATCAGAGAGCGAAGTGTATCGGATCGACCAGGAGTCCTTTTTTGGGGCGCGTCCGACGATCAGTCCCGGCCGAAAATACCTCGCGATTCCAGAGGACTCGCGAGTGCGCGTGATCGAATCGGCAACCGGCCGCACCCTCGCTAGCCTCCCGATCCAGGGCGATCGCGCCGTTGGTGTCGGGTTCAGCGCCCGCGGCGATCGGCTAGCCGTTCTCACGCCAAGTGAGTCGGCGATCTGGACTCTTGGATCGGGTGACCAGCCCCAACGATTGAAAGCCGACATGATTGGTTCGGTGTTTCGATCGACCATTGAATGGATCGATGACCGACTGCTGTTGATCGACCGCAGCATTCTCTACGACACCGAACTGCAGTTGCCAGTTTGGAACTACGAGACCGAGACATTCGAGGTCAAACGGGACAGTTACGGCGAGCGGACCCAAACGGTTCTCGACGGAAAGCTCTGCTACGCTGTCGAGTTTCGAGGTAAAGCTTCGGGGTTCATCGTCGGCGCCGTCGAATTACCCGGCCCCGGAGTGCGCGAGGCGGTCCAGGGACTCGACCGGGAGACGATGTATGCGATTCGACGCGGTTCGCCAGTCAGACTGGAGATCGATTGCGGAGCCCACGATTCGGAGGTTCGGGCCGCGCTGACGAATCAGATCGCGGCAAATGGATGGATCCTCGACAGCGGGGCGTCCACTTTGATCCGAGCCAAGATGGGACGGTCAAACCCGCAAACAGTTGAATACCGCAAGATAATGGGCGGCGGATCGACGTTCAGCGTGACCGTGACGCCCTACTTCAGTACCGTTCAAATCCTGTTCGGTGAGAAGGTTGCCTGGTCGGGTGGATCGAGCACCGGACTTTCCCCCGTGCTTTGGCTCAAGGATGGCCAGACGCCCCAGGATCAAGCCAACCGAGCCCAGCAACCCAACCCGGACTTCTTTCGCCAAGTTCAGATCCCCGAGAAGATTCTTGACCCCAACAAGAAACGGGGGCTCGGCACGAGTTTGATCAGCAGTCGAGGACTAACGCCGAAGTAGTGGCAGGCCATCTTCGTA
>JARFQX010000257.1 GCA_029287555.1 Rubripirellula sp.
CCTGAAGCAGCTCGAGGAGTTCCGCGGGGCCTATCGCGACGGTTGCAATAACCTCCGGATCGATTACGTCCCACTGGACACCAGCATGCCGTTCGACAAAGCGTTGACGGAATACCTGCTGCAGCGGCAAAGTCGGTTCTAGGGCTCATGACGTTTCTCAACGCAACGTTGATCTTCGGCGTGGCGGCGGCGGCGGTGCCGATTGCCCTGCATCTGCTTGCGCGTCGTGAACCGCGAAAGGTTGTATTCCCATCGGTTGGCTTTCTGGTGCAACGTTTCGAAACCAATCGCAGCCGGCTGCGGGTCCGTCGTTGGTGGTTGCTCGCGTTGCGGATTGCCGCGCTCGCTCTGCTCGCCCTCGCCTTGGCTCGGCCCGCGATCCACCAATCACTCTCGGTCACTTGGTTGACGATTGGCTTGATCGCGGCGTTCGGGATCATCTTGTTGGTGATGGCATCGGTGGCGATCGCGCGCGGACCTTCGCGGAGCGTGGCGTACGGCTTGGCCGCCGCGGCTTTGGTCGCGTTGCTTGGCGCCGGAATTTGGGGCACCCTCACGTACGCAACGGGACCGGCGCCATCGATCGACAGCATTGAACCGGTGGCAATCGCCATCGTCCTGGATAATTCGCCGACTTCCGCCTGGCACACCGCGGATGACGACCGCATTTCGCGGATGAAGGACCTGGCGACGTGGATGGTCACCCGATTGCCACGAACCAGCCGGATTGCAGTGATTGATCGTTCGGCTCAAGTCGCCACGTTTTCACTCGACGCCTCGAGCGCCGTGTCCAAAATCGATCAGCTGGAACCGCTCGAAGTGATCCGACCGATCGCTTCACGGTTGGAAGCGGCCGCGCAACTGGTGCGGACAAGCGACTTGCCCAACCGACAAGTCTTGCTGATCACCGATCTATCTCAAGCGACGTGGGCTCAAGCGACGTGGGCTCAAGCGACGTGGGGCAACGCGTCCGAGGCCGGACTGGCTTCGCTGTGGACCAACGATCCTGCGGTGAGTTTGACCGTGTTCGACTTGGGTGACTTCGACGGACTTAACCGCTCGCTTTCACTTCCACAGTTGGCCGACAAGACGCCGCCGCGGGAAACTCCCCTTGCGGTCACCACCACGCTGTCACTTGCCTCAAGCGAGGCGGGATCAAGCCAGTCCGTCACGGCGGAATTGGAGATGTACGAGAACGATCCCGCCTTGCCAGTCATCCGTGACGGGATGATCAAACGTCCCAACCTGCGGAGCGTCGACCGGGCAAGCGTCCGCGTTGCAGCGGGCGGCTCGAGTCAGTTGCTGCTAACGATTCCAGCCTTGCCGATCGGAACGCATCACGGCCGAATCCGGTTGGTGGGATCCGATGCGATGCCGCTCGACGACACTCGATACTTCTCGGTCCAGGTATTGCCGCCGTCGCAGGTGCTGCTTGTTGGCGACGAACCCGATGATGCCCGAGTGATTGCCGAAGCGATTGTTGCCACGGCGGGAATGTCCGACGAGGCGAACGCCGAGTTTACCGTTGATCGAATCGGATATTCCGACTTGGCGGTCGTACGTCTGAGCGATTTTGATGTCGTGGCGATGTTAAACCCGCCTCGTATGCCACTCGATGACGAGGCGGTCGTGCGCTACGTTTCCCAGGGAGGCGGTGTTCTGATTTGCCTGGGACCCGCCGCCGGCGAACCGTCCTTGGAGTCACCCATCTCGCCCAAGCTCGTTCGTCGTTGGCGTGTACCCGATCCGGGCACCTTTTTTCAGGTAACGTCGTCCGGCCACCCGGTCACCGAACCGGTATCCCGCGATACGCCGTGGAGTCGTTTTCGCGTCGCACAGTATGGGCAACTGGAACCCGGCTCCGCCGACAAGGTGTTGATCCGATACGCCGGAACCTCCCACCCTGCGCTGGTCGAGCGAACGTTCGTCTCAATCGATGACCGAGGGGAGACGGGTCGATCGTTGGTGCTTAGCACGCCGCTTCCCGCATTGTCGGCGCCGACACGATCGTGGAATGATCTGTTTGGAAGCGATCCCTGGCCGGCGTGGCTGCTTTGCCGGCAAGCGATCGAGTATCTGGCCGGACGGGGCGACAACGTCTTGATGCCGCTGGTGGGACAAAGCGTTTCCCTGCCTTTGGGTGAAGCGGCTGCAAGCGATTCCCGACGAAGGGTCCAGTTGTTCCCTCCGGGAGAAGCGTCCCCGGTGCCGCTGGAAATTGGTTCCAACGCTGAACGGGTCACCCTTGGCGACATTGCTCACTCCGGCACGTACTGGCTTCGCGGCGTGGCAAGTAACGCGGGATTCTCCGCCAATCTTCGGCCCGAAGCGATCGATCTGGAACGCATCGACCTGGGCGAGCTCGACTCGATCTTCGGTCCGGAGGGATACAACCTGGCAAGAAACCGCGAGGAAATCGAGTTTGCGGAGAATCGGGCGTCGCAGCGCGTTTCGCTTCACTCTCCCGCGATTCTGTTGGCTTTGGCGGCCTTCGTGCTGGAGCAGATCCTGAGCAATCGATTCTATCGCGGGCGAAAGAAACCGATTGCCGAACCGGCGGGGGCGGCAGCCACCGCCCGCTGACATTTTTTGAAAAGATTAGACAAATTGCGGCCGGTCGCGCATCCTGAGGGCTGCGATGAGTTCCCAGGATCTGTTTACCGACCGCGTCCGCCTGTACGCCCAGCGTATCGGCGAAAGCAGCGCCGCCGCCTTGGCGGGTCTTTACGACCTGACCTCTCAGCGGCTCGTTCGCTATGCGACGACGATCACGCGGAACCAGCACGATGCGGAAGATGCGGTGCAGGCCGCGCTGGTCAAGGTCTCCGGACAACCTTCGCTGCTTTGTGACTGCAACCATCCATGGTCCTACCTGTTGCGGATGGTGCGAAACGAATCGCTGCTGATTCTACGGCGGCGAAAACGCTGGTCGCTGTCCAACAACCTGTCGGACTTGTTAACCCGTCGATTGGTGGACGACTTGGATCGCGAGGACACGCACCGGGCCGTGTGGTCGGCGCTGCGAGCGTTACCGACCGAGCAGAGCGAGGTCGTGGTTCTGAAGATTTGGGAAGAGATGACGTTTGCTCAGATCGCGGAGATCTTAGAAGTATCCGTGTCGACCGCGGCGAGCCGGTATCGTTACGCGATCGAGAAACTAACCCGCAAGCTTCAGGTCATTGGTGCGATGGAGGTGTTCGATGAATGAGTCGAGCTCGTTCGACACCTTTGACCACGAATCGAAGATCGAGGCAATGATTCACGCGGCCCGTTTCTACGTTGAGCCGTCCGAGGATCTCCGCCCAAGCGTCCTGGAAGCAGCGCGAGAGTATTGCGCCGATCAGCGGGCCGAGCAAAGGCTGGGCAGTTTCGCCGTCGCGGTTCTGGTGCTCGCTTTGATCGCTTCTCCGTTGGGCAGCTACGCGGCGCTGCTGCGTTCGAGCGCGGTGACCCGATCCGCGAGCGAAGTGCAGCGACACGCGACGGAGCTCGCCGACCGCCGTGAAATCGGATCGCACTGGGCGCTCGCCGAGGCATTCTCACATTGGCGGCACCTGCAAGCAGCCCGCCTCGGACATTCCCAACATCGAATGAAATAGCAAGTTTCTTAGACGAAACGCAACGCTTCGCGCATCAATGCTGTAGCGTGTAGGCCGGATCAAGGAGCGCAGCGACGCCGATCCGGCAATGGCTCTAGCTCGGTGTCGCATGGTCGTTCGACGCCGGATCTGCGCTTCGCTTGATTCGGCCTACTTCGAATGCTTGGATAGCCTCCGTGAAATAGCAAGTTTCTTAGACGAAACACAACGATTGGCGCATCGATGCTGTAGAGAGAGCGGCCCGGAAGCACCATCGGTTCGCCGATCGCGGGGTCCCTCGAGTCTTTTCTTTCTTTTGCTGATCGGCAAACAGTCAAGATGAGTGAACGGTCGATCCAAGATGTCATCGAACTGAACAAAGAGATCGTGGCGCTCCTTGCGGCCGGACTTCCGATGGACTTTGGGGACGTCGGTGATTCGAATTGGAACTTCGCTGGTTCGACCGACGAAACCCGCGCGCGACTTGATCAAGTCACCACGGCGCTGATGGCGCGTGTCGGCCGTGGTCAATCGTTGCAACAAGCGGTATTGGATGAACCGGCGCTGCCGTCGAACTATCGCAAGGCGTTGTTGACCTTTCTCATCTGCGACGACTCGCGGCTTGCACTCGAAGCGATGTCCAAACCGGCTGTCACAAAGCGTCAGTTCGCAGGTGGACTTGGCAGCGCCTTGGTCTATCCACTGATCATCCTGGCCATTGCCTACGTGGGTTTTCTCTACTTGTGCAAGTACACCGGCCCGACCATCGAGTCGATGTATGTGCAGATGGGACAGACCCCATCGTTCGCGGTGAACTTTCTAGTCAAGGCCCGCGAGTTGATTCCGATCTGGGCTCCACTCGTTCCGCTGCTGATCGCCATGTTGCTTTGGTGGTGGACACGACGCGGTCGGGAGCTGTCGTGGCGTTGGCTTCCGGGCAGCAAACGTTACTACGACGCGGTCGGTCACGCACAGTTGGCCGATCACCTGGCCGGCATGATGGACGGCGGCTGCACCCTAAATGAAGCACTTGTCGCGGCGTACCCCGAAGCGGCGCCAATCGCCATGGAAGGATCGGACCCCGCTGGTCAAGCGGCAAGTCAAGTTGATCGATCGTCGTCGATTTCCTCAACGGGTATCAAGGATTTGCCCCCTCTTTTGCGTTGGGCAATCGAGGGAAACACCGGTGACGAATCTCCAGCCAAGGTGATGAGGTTTGTGGCGATGACCTACCGCGAAACCGCCAAGCAACAAGAATGGCTGTGGCGATTTCTCGCCCCCGTGCTGTGTGGACTCGCTTTCGGTGGCGTGATTGTTCTTGGCTACGGCCTAAGTCTTTTCCTTCCCATCGTGCAGTTGTTGCGAGACGTTGCCGCGGCGGGATTCAACCTGGGAGGGATCTAACCGTTGCCTAACTACAACTACCACGCCATCGATCGGGAGGGTCGCGCGGAACGAGGACAGGTCTCTGCTGGCAGCGTCTCCGAAGCAGTCTTGGAGCTGGAAGGCCGCGGCTTGAACGTTCAATCGATCTTCGCTGACCAAGGCGGATCGGAAAATGTGACGTCGGCCTTCGTGGGCACCCAACGGTCGGTTGCCTCGCCAAGTGCTTCCACGCTCGAACGGTATTTCGATGTCGTCATCGAACGACGCGATGCCATGCTGCCAGCGCTTCGCGCGTTGGTCAGTGACTTGCCAACCAGTCAAGTCAAGCGGGACATGGAGGAATTGGTCTTGGAAGTCTCCGAGGCGCAAAGTAGCGATGAACTTCGTCGCAGCGAAACGGCCGTCCGATGGCTGCCGCTCCTGGCAGCTGGTTTCTCGTCCGATGCGACCTCTCAACGACTGAGCGACTTGATCCGATACGCGACTCGCGATCTGCAGATCCGCACCGAGCGGGTTCGCCTGTTGACCTATCCGATCCTGGTCACGTTGATCTCTTTGATCGTGCTGGCACTACTTTCCCTGTTGATCGTGCCGACCTTCGAAGAGATGTTTGCGGATTTCGGAATCCGCCTGCCCGCACCAACGCTGCTGGTCATCGAGGTGACTCGCCAGCTCCGCTTCCATGCGATTCGTACGCTGCTGGTGATTGTGGGCATCGCCTTGTTGCTCTACGTGACCACGCGGCTGTGGACGCGATTCTCTTTGACGACACGTTTGTTCGGCTCAGCGGTTGCTGGAAACTCCGCCAGCGTCACGGCGATGTCGTCGTTGACCGGTCGCTTGGCAGAACTACTTCAGCTTGGTGTGCCGCTGCCCGACGCAATCTGGATCGCGGGACAGGGCTGTGATCACTACCATTTTCGAAAAGCTTCCGAACAACTCGCCGCGGACGCCTTCTCGCATGCGGCGCCCCTCGCCCAGTCGAGTGCCGCCGCGTGCTTTCCCGCCAATGTGATTCACGCGCTTGAGCACAGCCCTGAAGGGCAAAAAATCGGTCTGCTTCGCGAGCTCTCCTCCATGTATGCCAGGCGAGTCCATCGCCGCGTTGATTGGTCGACCGGCGCGATCGCACAGATATCGATCGCCGTTCTTGGGGTGGCCATTGCCTTTGTTGTCATTGCGATGCTGATGCCGCTTCTCAGTTTGATTACTGGCCTGACGTGAGGTTTTCCCCGGCGATGTTCGATTCCCTGTTCCCATCCTTCCGAAACTGGTTCGGTCACGGCAGCGTTCGTTGGCGGCTTTCGACATGGT
>JARFQX010000776.1 GCA_029287555.1 Rubripirellula sp.
CGATCCGCTGGCATCAGCGATTCGATTTCCTCAGGCGGGTCCACCGGAAAGTAGTCGGTCGCGATGATTCGCACATCCCAAGGCCCCAGCACCTTCGCCAACATCCGACCATTTCCCCCCATCCCCACAATGCCCACGGTCTTACCGCGAAGATCATCGGTGGGCAAGCGGATGAACTCGCGTTTCGCCTCGGCGCGAAAGAACAACGGCAAGCGTCGAAGCAGGCCAAATAGCAACGCGAAGGTCTGTTCCGCAACCTGAGGTGCAAAAAGTCCGGAGGCACTGGAAACCAGAATGTCAGATTCGATCACGCCGGGCACCAAACAATGATCCAAGCCTGCAGCAGACGATTGGATCCAACGAAGCTTGCCGGCTCGTAGGACGCGATCCCAGTCCACGGGAACCTTGGCGTGACCAATGAAGATGTCGGCCGTTGGCAACAATTCATCGATACGTTCCTGGCCCGCGTCAACAATCTCCGCCTCAGGGGCTGCCTCCTGGATCTGGGAGAGATGTCGAGATTCGACCGGGTAGCAGATCACGATACGCATCGCTGGCGGAATCCTGGCAAGTCCTGGTTTCGATTATCCAGCTCAAGAATTTAACCCCGGATCCAATCACCGCGAAGCACACTTTCGGCGGGTCCGAATTACTGCGGATTGAGTCAAAGAGCTGGATTCACGGGGGAAAACGCGGCTAGTGCTTTGTCAGAACTTAAAAACGGGGTTGAACCGGGGCCGGGAAAAGGGGTCAGACACCAAAAGCCGGAACGGCCCTTCGGGTGCTTCGCACTTTTGGTGTCTGACCCCTTTTCCCGGCCACCCAAAATCCAAGGTTTGACAAAGCAATAGCACGTTGCGGAGGATTCCGCACGCTCCTCCGTCGGTCGACGCCCTCGGACACGGGTGGGTTTCAAACGCTCGGAAAGCTTTACAATGTCTCTCTGGAGGTTCGAAAACCGCCTCGACCCGGTTTACCAAGAAGACACCGAAAATGATGTTGAGAGAGTCGGAATGAGTGACGCAGTAGTCAGCGGTGTAATCCACCTGAT
Organism: Rubripirellula sp.; assembly: GCA_029287555.1. GTDB lineage: Bacteria > Planctomycetota > Planctomycetia > Pirellulales > Pirellulaceae > Rubripirellula. The sequence goes on from JARFQX010000776.1 coordinate 1,052, forward strand.
TGAAGAGACCAAGACGTACGGGAACAAGGGGTTCCGCAAGCGATTGGTCGTTCTTGAACAGGACAAAGGAAGTTTCACTAATTTCATCCCGATCGAATTTATCCGGGACTCCTGCGACACGGTGGACGATCTCAACGTGGGCGACGAGATTGAGGTTTCCTATCGCCTCAGCGGTCGCCGTTGGCAGCGTGATGAGTCCAGTGAGGCGAAGTATTTTCTGAGTGCCGAAGCCCTGTCTTTCAAGCTGCTCAACAGTGGTGGAGACACTATGACCGAGCGAGTCAGTTCTCCCAACGACGCGCTCGCCGAAGCGGGCGATGACGAGGCTCCGTTCTAGCAAGTCCCCGCGGCTCGATCGGAACGTCTCTCGGCTTTCGCGACCAGCCGAGGACGTCAGCCGGCGAACTGAACAGGCGGAGTGCCACGCGTTTTTCGGTCGCTTGCACGGAACCAACACATTGCTGCCAAGGCTGGTAGCTCAGTGCGACCGCTTCGCGTACGATTCTGTTTCGACCACTTCTCAGGAGGCACCCACCGAGAGATGGAATTTTAGCGATGAAAGTTGGCATCACCAAAGAGATCTATCCGGGCGAGTGCCGCGTGGCGGCAACTCCCGAGACGGCTCGTCGGTTGATCGAGAAGCTGGGATTTGAGGTCTTGGTGGAAACCGGGGCGGGCGAAGCAGCCAGTTTTGATGACGAACGATACCGGGAAGCGGGATGCACCGTTTTGCCCGAGGCCGGCGATATCTGGCACGGCTCGGACATCGTGCTCAAGGTTCGGAGCCCCGAACCGAAGGAAGTTGAACAGATGAGGGCGGGCCAGACTTTGGTCGCCTTCCTGGCCCCCGCCCAGAATCACGATCTACTGGAACAGATTGCCGGCCAGCATGCGTCCGCGATCGCTGTTGAAGCGGTACCCCGGATCAGTCGCGCTCAAAAGCTGGATGCCTTGAGCTCGATGGCTAACATCGCCGGCTACCGAGCGGTGGTCGAAGCGGCTGGACAGTTTGGACGTTTCTTCACCGGCCAGATTACCGCGGCGGGTAAGGTCCCGCCGGCCAAGGTCTTGGTCATCGGGGCTGGAGTCGCGGGACTGGCGGCGATTGGAACGGCGCGGGGCCTCGGTGCCATCGTGCGGGCGTTTGATGTACGTCCGGAAGTCGCCGACCAGGTCAAGAGCATGGGCGCCGAGTTCCTGATGCTTGACTTTCCCGCGGACGAGCAGGGCGGTACCGCCGGCGGCTATGCAAAGACGATGAGCAAGGAGTTCATCGACGCCGAAATGGCTTTGTTCGCCGCCCAAGCGAGGGACGTCGATATCATCATCACAACGGCACTGATTCCTGGGAAGCCAGCTCCCAAGTTGATCACGCGAGAGATGGTCGAATCGATGCGACCGGGTAGTGTGATTGTCGACTTGGCTGCGGAGCAGGGAGGCAACTGTGAGGTCACGGTTCCGAACGAAGTCATCAAACACGCAGGCGTTTTTGTGGTGGGTTACGCGGACCTCGCCAGTCGACTGGCACACACTTCAAGCCAGCTCTACGGAACCAACCTGTACCATCTGCTCGACGAGATGGGAGGAGCCGAGGAATTCAAGCTCGACATGGAAGACTTGGTGATTCGCAGTGCGACCGTGGTCAAGGATGGGGAAATCACTTGGCCCCCGCCACCCGTATCGGTTTCGGCTGCCGCACCCACGCCAGCGGCCACTCCACCTGCCGCGCCGGCGGTTGCGGTTGAACGAAGATTCGGCTGGCTTGATTACGCGCTGATGCTCGTTGCCGCCGCCTTGCTGATTGGCGTGGCAATGACCCGGGATCGGGGATTCATCACCGACTTCACCGTCTTCATCCTGGCCTGCATCATTGGCTGGCAGGTGGTTTGGAATGTAACGGCATCGCTCCACACGCCCTTGATGAGCGTCACCAACGCAATCAGTGGCATCATCATCGTCGGTGGCATGCTGCAAGTCGGCGTGGATCATCTGCCGGCAGCGATCCTCGGTGCAATCGCCATTTTCGTAGCCACGATCAATATCTCCGGTGGATTTCTGGTCACGCACCGAATGTTGAAGATGTTCCGCAAGTAGTCCTCGTCCTTGCCACCGCTAGCCGGATCCGTTTGACTCCCCTGTGTAACCCTCCGCCATTCCCTGTTGGACCAAGGCTGTTTCCCACCGATGACCGGCCTCTTCGCTCTGCCCTGTTGCCTGATTGATTCGCTTCCCTTGGCGTCCGAGCCGATCGAGTTGAATGAGTCGATCGCGACGGTTTGCTACATCGTCGCGGGGGTCCTTTTCATTCTCAGCCTGGGCGGTTTGTCCCATCAAACAACGGCTCGCCGAGGAAACCTGCTTGGCTTTTTCGGCATGGGTTTGGCTATCGTGGCCACCATCTTCGGCGTGATGGTTGGCGGTTTCGCTACCATGACCGTCGCGATTGTTCCCGCGGCGATCATCGGTGCGGTACTGGCTGCCCGCGTCCCAATGACGGGGATGCCCGAACTGGTGGCGATGTTGCACAGCTTCGTCGGATTGGCGGCGGTGTTGGTGGGAATCTCGAGCCATCTGCGTCCGGGAATTCCGGTTCCCGAAAGTGAGCAACTGATTCATCAGATTGAGATCTTCGTGGGGGTCTTTATCGGTGCGGTGACCTTCACCGGTTCGATCATCGCTTTCTTGAAGTTGCGCGGCACGATCTCGGGCCGTCCACTGACGTTGCCCGGTCGACACCTGCTCAACCTGGTCGCGGTTGGCCTCTCCATTGGCTTGGGGGTCTGGTACTGTCGCATCGATTCGGTGGTAGATGGCCTGAACCCGTTGTTGCTGATGACAGGCATTGCATCGTTGATTGGCATTCACCTGGTGATGGCGATCGGTGGCGCGGACATGCCCGTGGTGGTCTCGATGCTCAACTCCTACTCAGGCTGGGCGGCATCGGCGGCCGGCTTCATGCTCAAGAATCATCTGCTGATCGTCACGGGAGCGCTGGTCGGGAGTTCCGGAGCGATTCTTTCGTACATCATGTGCGCGGCGATGAACCGAAGTTTCATCAGCGTGATTCTGGGCGGCTTCGGGACCGCGGGAAAGGGGGAGGCGGCCGAGGTCGATGGCACCGTCAAAGAGTTTACGGTCGCCGACACGGTCGACCTACTAAACGAGGCGCAAACTATCGTGATTGTGCCTGGATACGGGATGGCCGTCGCGCAAGCCCAACATTCGCTTGCCCAAGTCGTGCAGATTCTGATCGAGCGTGGCAAGGAGGTCCGCTTTGCGATTCATCCAGTTGCCGGTCGTTTGCCCGGGCACATGAACGTGCTGTTGGCCGAGGCGAACGTACCTTACGACATCGTGTTGGAGATGGATGAGATCAACGAAGACATGTCGGCAACCGACGCAATTCTTGTCATCGGCGCCAACGACATCGTCAATCCAGCGGCACTGGAAGACCCCAATAGCCCGATCGCCGGGATGCCGGTGGTCGAAGTCTGGACCGCCAAGACGTGCGTTGTCATGAAACGAGGCATGGCGACCGGCTACGCCGGGGTGGAAAATCCGCTGTTCTACAAGGACAACACCTTCATGCTCTTTGGCGACGCCAAAAAGAATGTCGATGCCATCCTTCGAGAACTACAGCACTAGTGCTTTGTCAGAACTCAAGAAAGGGGTTGAACCGGGGTCGGGAAAAGGGGTCAGACACCAAAAGCCGGAACGGCCCTTCGGGTGCTTCGCACTTTTGGTGTCTGACCCCTTTTCCCGGCCACCCAAAATCCAAGGTTCGACAAAGCACTAAATAAGCGTGCGCGATTGTGGAACAGTGGGGAACTCCTCGTGCTCGTGCTCGTGCTCGTGCTCAGCGAAGCGGTGCTCGCAATTGAAAAGAATGGCAAGAGCCGCGGTAATTGATTCGAGCAAGAGCACCGTCGCGAGCGACTGAGCACGAGCACGGCTAGCAATTCACAATTGTGCACACTTATTTAGCCTGGATCCAAAACGGGCGTGCCTCAAGTTTCTCCGGACCAACGCAGGACGGATGCCGTTCAGGGCAAGCGAACGGCTTTGGCCACGCGACCAAGATTGTCGACCACGATCGCGTCGCTGGGCGAAATCGAACGCACGGCAAAGATGATCGTTGTATTGTTGACGTCGGCCCGCCAAGACGAGGTTACGTTGAGGAACAACTGACCGCTCTTGACCGCCCACGTTCCCGACGAGACGGGAGTGGGCACG
>JARFQX010000819.1 GCA_029287555.1 Rubripirellula sp.
GTCGAGCAGATCCCGCGAGAAAGCTACGGCGAGACCGCTTAGAATCGTCAACGGAGCGCGCGTCCCCCCTTCCCCCCACCTCCAAAGGTATTCGTAGCCCTGAGTGAATCGAAATCGATCAATCGGCGAACTTTCTTGGAACCTGGCGCCTCGGCGATTGCATTGGCCGCAGGTTCGGTTGTCTCGGCACGGGCAGCGACCGCCTCCTCCCCGACTCCCAACGCGGAATCCTTCGTCACCGAACTCTACTCAACATTGAGCGACAAGCAGAAGAAGCAGATTTGCTTCGATTGGGATCACCAGGACGAGAAGCGTGGTTTATTGCGAACGTTTGTTGCCAACAACTGGAACATCACCAAGCCAGAGATCAATTCCGATTTCTACTCCGACGAGCAGCGTCACCTGATCCAGAAGGTATTTGAAGGAATCATTCATCCCGACTGGCACGAGCGGTACTATCAACAACTCGACGATGATGCCGGTGGATTCGGCAACGAACAATCGATTGCGATTTTCGGTGAGCCGGGCGATGGAAAGCATGAGATGGTGATTACCGGTCGCCACATGACCCTGCGCTGCGACGGAGATTCGGCGGATCACGTCGCCTTTGGCGGACCGATCTTCTACGGGCACGCACCAACTTTCAATGAGGATCCGGAACACATCGATAACGTCTTTTGGCATCAGGCAGTCGAAGCCAACAAGCTGTATCAGATGCTCGATGGTCGCCAGCAGAAAGAGGCTCTGGTTGCCAAGACACCACGCGAACAGGCGGTCGGTTTCCGCGGCATGAAGGGGGGCATGACCGGTCTGCCAGTGACCGAAATGTCATCCGACCAGAAAGAGCATCTTCAAAAGGTGCTTGGTTTGTTGACCGAAATGTATCGCACTAGCGATCAAGACGAGGCGATGCAGTGCCTGGCTAAACAGGGCGGACTCGATGCCTGCCACTTGTCGTTCTACAGTGACCACGACATCGGCAAGGACGGTGTTTGGGATAATTGGCGTCTGGAAGGCCCGTCATTTGTTTGGCACTATCGAGGTGCCCCGCACGTTCACGTCTGGGTCAACGTTGCGGATTCCGCCGACGTCAAGACGAACTCGTAGTTGCCACCGGTCAGCTTTAAGTAGGCCGAATCAAGCGAAGCGAAGATCCGGCAACAGACAATGATTCGGCGCCGAGCAAGAGGCATTGCCGGATCGGCGTCGCTGCGCTCCTTGATGCCGGCCTACACGCGAAATGCCAGCGTGTCCAGCTACGGAATTTCCGGACACCCTCAACTAGCAACTTAGAACTTTAGCGTCGCGCCAAAGTTCAAACCGTGTGCCCAATAATCGTCCTCGACCGCTCGGAACTGAGGACGTGCGGAACCGACCAGCGTAACCGATTCGGGTGGAATGAGCCCCGGATTGACGTCGGTATCAATTTGGTCCCCGGCTCGCCACACGTTGGGAAAGTAAATCAGGCTGTAGCCAATATTAGCGTGCAAACAGCGCGTGACGCGAAACCCGAGGTTCAAACCGAGTTCGGGGATCATCGTGAATTCGTCCCGTTGATAATCGCCAATGTTGGTGCGTTGGGCGAGCAGACCGCCGGTGAAGTTGTTGGTCGTCCCCGAATCGTTGATCGTCGACCCGCCGCGGATGCTTGCACTTTGTTGATTGTTCCCGAGAGCGACGCGAATCATCGATTCCAACGAGGCGCGTCGGAAGTGAGCCAGATAGACAACGCCAAGCTGCAGCCCATTGAATTGGTTCTTGGTCGTAAACGAGTCGGAACGGCTGATTTCAAGCGAACTGGGACTGCTGATTGAATCTCGTCGCTCGCCGATCGTCAGATCATCTTTCAATTCCACAACGCGGTAGCCGACGATCCAATCGACTCGATCTGGTGGATCGCATCCATCGCCCGTTCCGAGCATGCTGAGTGGAATCAGCGATCGTCGGAAGTTAATCAAGCCTGATCGAAGTTCGCTGCTGGAAGAAACCTGGACGCCCCCAGCAACCGTGCCGGGAAAGGCAATTACTTCTGAGGCCTGATCACCGCTAACAATGTCAAAGTAGGGGCGGGCAAGTATCGAAGTGCCATCGTTACTCGATGAAAAGGTTTCGGTACTGTTGCGCAAACGAAAGAATTCACCCTCGATCGCCCAGCGCCCCTGTCGAAACCACATGCCGCTTCGCAGTCGGGCTCCGTTTGCCGAACCCTCGTTGAGTTCGCCGTTGCCGTAGAGAATCTTCGTCCCTTCACGGCCGAGCACGCCAGCATCCCCCGCCGAAGTTCCGTTGGGGCTGGTGGTAACCAGCGCCGGGACATCCATCCCGTCGGTCCGCATCAGCAGGTAATCGACCTCAACCCAAAAGCGATCTTTGATGCAGGAGGTGGTCGGAAACGCGAAGCCCTGACCCCACCAATAGGGATTATTCGTCGCCGGCACCATCGCGTAGGGATCGGGTCCACTGACCGGAACCCCCACGACAGCCTGGGCGTCGGCCAGATTCGGGGCCGTCAGCAGCGCGACGGCGAGCAACAGCCAGCGTTGAATCAAGGATTACTCCCGTATCGGGTTTTCGAATTCTCGGACGAAACCAACCGGTTTGACTAAAGTTTCCAAGGACCGAAGTCGACATTCGCGAATTTTGAATTTCCCCGTCAAGACGAATCGTGGCCAATCCTCCTTCCATCACCCGGAGTCCATTCGCCGACAAAATCCGCGGACTTAATGGTTCGACGTCACTCGAACCCGCCAAGAGGCGGAGGCGTCTGCCCCCCACGACCTGCGAGTGTGATGAAACGGCGCTTGCCGCCGGAGGACCCTTTAGCAATGCTGTTAATGGATTTGTTGCCCGTTCTTCGAAGGACATTGAAAGACTAATCATGCGTGGACTTGCTTACGTTATCGCGGCCTTTGCCGCTCTAGGCATCATGTACGTGATCGCGACCTTCCCTCCACAATCCCAACCGTCTGCCAACGAGACAGCCGCCACCACCGTCGCGGCAACCCCCGACGTGCTGACCGAGGCGGGCAAGATGACGCTTGCCGTTCCCGAAATGCACTGTGAATTCGCCTGTTTCCCGAAGGTCAAAGAGACGCTGGAGGGAGCTCAAGGGGTGGAGGAAGTCACCCTGGCCGCGCAGAAAGAAGAAGGCGTGCTGGACAATCGTCAGGTGATCGTCAAGTATGAGCCTGGATTCGATGTCCACGCCGCCATCGACTCGCTGGCCGCGGCCGGCTACGAGGATTCGAACGTCGTCCAATAGGCGATGCTTGGTCGTGCCAACTGGAATTTGAGTTCCCTTCAGCCGCGGCCGCCGCAAAGCTGGGAGCCAACATGGCGCACGCCGTCGCCCGCCGAGGAAGACCGCAACCGACGCCTCCCGGCGTAACCCACCAACGGGAAAGACAACAGGTGATCGCCAAGGATAGCGGCGTGCTATTGGTCGGTCACGGGACGCGTGACGAGGTGGGCACCTCGCAATTCTTTGAATTGGCTTCTTTGCTCGCCGATCAACTGGATCCCGTTCCGGTCGAAGCGGCACTGCTGGAGTTCCAGCAGCCCACGATTCCGCAGGCTTGGGATGCGCTCGTTTCGCAAAATGTCAAACGGTTGCGCGTGGCACCTCTGTTGCTTTTTGCCGCCGGTCATGCAAAGCAGGATATTCCAAATGCGCTCTTAGAGTGCCAAGCGAGGACACCGGGAATCGCGTTTGACCAGACGCGACCGCTGTCTCGTCATCCGGCGATGATTGAACTGGCACGTCGCCGGCTGGCGAAGTCTCTTTCGCAGGCAACCGCTCCCTCGAACCGCACCGCTGTGGTGATGGTGGGCCGTGGAAGCTACGATCCCTGTGCCCAAGCCGACATGCGAGTTTTGGCCGAGGTGGTGGGGCATCGCGTTGACGTTGCCAGCGTGACGACCGCTTTTTATGCAATGGCCAGTCCGCGCCTGCCCGTCGTTTTGGACGAACTGGCCGCAAGCCAGCAGTTTGACACAATCATCGTTCAACCCCACCTGCTTTTCGAAGGTCGCTTGTATCAGGCGATCCTCGGCCAAGTGGATGAAGCACGTCAAAGATATCCAAACATTCAGTGGATCAATTCGGACTACCTTGGCCCCGATCGATTGGTCGCTCGAGCAATCGTCGGGCGAATCGAAGAGGAGTGAACGCGGGTTTGCGAATCAAGCAGAGGTGTTGACTACTTTCTGGCCATCTCCACGACCATGTCGGCGACCACGCGATCGTCGTATTGGGTCAAGGCAGCGTCCGCGCCGCGAAACCAGGACATCAGCGGGGCAACGTAGCCGGGGGGAGGCGTCTCGGGCGGAATCTCGCTGCCCCATGCCGTGCTGACCCACCGTCCGGGCAAAGTTTTCGAAGGCTGGTAGCTTCCCCCAAGCGTGCATTGCATCTTGGCAGCCAGGATTTCTTCGGCCGCAGCCATCACCGCATCGGGTTCAATTCTCAGTTGATTCGA
>JARFQX010000289.1 GCA_029287555.1 Rubripirellula sp.
AGTGGAGGCGGAGCGGGCTATCCCGCGCTTTACCCGCACGACAATATTATCTCCGTCGCGGCTACCGATCATGCGGATCAATTGGCGTCGTTTTCCAGTCGTGGGACGGGCGTTGATCTGGCCGCACCGGGCGTCGATATCCTCAGCACCATGAGGAACAAATACAACACGCTGAGTGGAACGTCGATGGCCGCCCCACACGTTGCCGGTGTCGCGTCGTTGGTATGGGATCGTCTTGAATCCAACTCGTACGGTCCCGGTTATGCTGAGGTACGTGATCTGCTTTTCTCGACGGCTGACACGTTGCCTTCGTTGGCGGGACAGACCGATACCGGTGGCCGGCTGAACGCGAACCAGGCACTAATCGCAGCGGATGTATTGCTTGGACAGGAAACGGTCGTTTCGATCGACGACATGAGCGTTGCTGAGGGCGATACGGACAATACCATCGAAGTCGTCGTCAAGCGTGAAGGCAATCTCGCCAAGGCAACGGCAGTCGACTGGGAAACGTTCGCGATCGATGCCACTCCATCATTCGACTTTGTTTCCCGCAGTGACACGGTATCCTTTGCGGCAGGAGTTGCTTCAGCGACAATCCAACTCACCGTAAAGGGAGACTCGGTCCCTGAGCCGCACGAGCAATTCACGATTCGATTGGCCGACGCCGATACGGCCTACATTCTGGATCCCGATGCAACGATCACGATTTTGAACGACGACACCACGTTCTCCATCACGGACGCGTCGGTGGTGGAAGGGGATGATTCCGTAGTGTTGCTGGACCGTTTGATACCAAATGATCGCGCCGGCATGGATTACGCGTTGAACATGGAATATGGTCCCGACCTCGACGAGAACGGTCGCCCCGATCATCTGTTTGTGACCAACTGGCTGGACCGTAATGTCCTTAGGTTTGATGCGGAAACCGGCACGCAAGGGGAGGTCTTCATCGCAAGTGGTTCAGGTGGAATCACTTCGCCGAATGATCTGCATTTCGGTCCCGACGGTAACCTGTACGTCACGGACAGTAACGGTCACGCGGTATTCCGCTATGATACGATCACGCGAGAACCGATGCCCGCTCCCGGCAAGACCGGCGCGGTGTTCGTCGATATCGGCGAAGGCGGTTTGTCTGGACCTCGCGGGTTAACGTTTGACTCGACGGGTGATCTCTACGTCACCAGTTATAACACCGATGAAGTCCTCCGCTTCGAGGGTCCAACCGGCGATAATCCGGGCGGCTTCCTGGAGGCGTTTGTGTCCGTTGCCAGTGAAGGACTGGACGGTCCACGACATCTCGATTTCCACGACGGGTACCTTTACGTCAACAGCTACTTCACCGACTCGGTACTGCGTTTCGATGCCATGGATGGAACCGCGGCACCGGCGACAGGTAAGCCGGGAGCCGACTTTGTCACCGCCGGTAGTGGTGGGCTCGATCTACCGTTTGGTCTCGAATTCTTTGACCCCGAAGGGAAGGGTGTCGAAGACCTGTTCATTTCTAGCCGGACCAGCGTGAATGTCCTGCGTTTCGACGGGACGAGCGGCGACCTAGTCGAGCCGTACGCTGCGGCCTCTGCTGAGACGAGTGAGTTGTTGGGTATACTGTTCACTCCCGATGGCAATCTGCTGGCCGCAACGGGCGGGGCGAGCCAAGGTGTGCTGCGTTTCGGCGATGCATCTCAAGCGGTATTTACCGTCAGCCTCAGCACTCCTGTCGGTCAGCCCATGCAGGTGACCGCCCAGACATTCGATGGGGAGGCGTTAGCCGTCGATAACGACTATCTGACAGCCTCGCGGTCGATCACCTTCGGTCCTGACGAAACGACCACTTCATTCCTTGTGGATGTGCTTGATGATGCCACCCCGGAGCCGGATGAAACCTTTGCAGTGGAACTCGCCGGCCCTTCTGGCGCGGTGGTCACCGGCGTCGGCACCATTGTGGATGACGACCAGCCCGGCATCACCGTCAGCCCGACAAGTGGCCTGGTCACGAGCGAAAGTGGTCAGAGCGATACATTTACCGTGGTCTTGGACACGGCTCCCACGCATGAGGTGAAGATCGACATCCAAGTGAATGACACTACCGAAGGCGAGGTCGACATGACTTCGCTGACCTTTACGCCGCTGAACTGGAGTGCTCCGCAAACCGTATCAGTGACCGGCGTGGACGACGCGGATGCGGATGGAGACATCACTTATGTCGTCAACGTCGCTCCCGCAAGCAGCCCGGACAGCACTTACAACGAACTTGACCCGGACGACGTGTCAGTCGTCAACCTGGACGATGATTCCACGGCGGTGTTAACAATCAACAACATCAGTCCCGACACAGCTTCACCTGGCGAGAGTATCGCTGTCACCATCGACGGAACAGGATTCCAGGAAGGGGCGAATGTGACGCTGACGGGCGGATCCGGTTCGTCCCCAGGTGTCAGTAGTATCCTCATCTCCGCCGACGGTCTGTCGCTGACGGCAACGATCGACCTGCATAAGAAAGCAAAATTTGGATCCTGGGATTTGGTTGTAAGCAACCCGGATGGTTCCTCCGCCACATGCCTTGCATGTTTTTCCGTCGTCGCGACGACAGCCGGTGCCGTTCCTCCCAACATCACGCAACTCCCCGACGTGACGGCGGCCGACGTGACTGCTTTTCGTCAGGAAGATCTTCAAAGCTTCGACACAGAGCCGACCGAAATGCGGCAATCTGAAAGTGCTGCGATTGGGTCACTCAACTCGCCCAGTCGATTTGCAAGCAGCGAGTCATCGTCTGCGCTGGAATCGGCATCGACGACCGATTCGGTCGAAGCCCGTGATCTTGCATTGGTTCAGCTCTCGCCAGAAGGATCACTCTTGGCTGACCTCTGGCTCGAATTATCCCAAGTTGGTTGAGTAGGTTTGGCAGAGGGCGATGGATTGATAGCGAATAAGCGAGCCTCGCAGCTTGTGAGGCTCGGTTCGCCGTGTTGACCAGCTGGATAGGACATAGGCAATGATGCTGAATGCTCCGCGAGAATACTCGTCCATGAACCGCTGATGGGCGCTCAATGACGCTTATGAGAACTAGCGCCGATCAGCGTTTCTTAGCGGTTTACCGGTTAAAACCAACAAATCCCAGCCTCGCAAAGATTCACAACCTCTCCGTCAAGCCATTTCGCCAGGTTGCTCGTAAACTGCAGCGGTTGTGCGCATTGCTGGCACGAAGGAAATCCGCTTGGTCGCGTCGGTGACGTGACAGGAGCTAGTTTGTTTCTTCGGCGCTGTGTCCCCCCATCGGATCCGG
>JARFQX010000970.1 GCA_029287555.1 Rubripirellula sp.
TTGCGGACGAGAGGATCGTGATCGAGGCGGCGGATCGATCGCTGCGTGAATTCCTTCGAGTCGAAGACCAGGATTTGATTGACAACCCGGCTGGTGTGGACCTTCGTCAGCTCTGCCTGACTGGATGCGAAGTCACCGATCAAGGGCTGCGTTCGATTCCTCCGCAACCGCAACTGCAGTGGCTCGATCTCTCTCGTTTGCCGATCAGCAGCGATGCGGTCCGCCGCTTGGCCCCGCAACCCGAGTTGCTGGAGCAGTTGACCCTCGAGGTGACACGCATTGACGATGCCTTGCTGGAATGGCTTCGCCGCGCCGATAATCTCCGAGAGGTCGATTTAAGTTGGACGCCGTTGGGTGACGAGGCGGTTGCCGCGTTGTCGTCGGCAAATCTGCTCGGCGTGCTCTGGATGACTGGAACGAGCGTCTCGGATGATTCGATCGACGTGATCGGAGCGATGCGTCGCTTGGAAAGCGTCGATTTCCAACGCAGCAAGGTGACCGACGCAGGCATCGCCCGACTTCGCGCTGCTCGACCCGACTTGCAAATCAACCCGCTGGAGCTGCGGTCACCGTGACAACTGACAACCCACTTCCGTCCTTCTTTCGGGTGCGACAACGATTTGAGTCACATCGGCTTAAGGACATTCCGGCCGCCGTCAAAGAGACGCTGGCTGGTGCCGCGATCGCCCAGGAGATTCAGCCCGGACAGCGTGTGGCGATTTCGGTGGGCAGTCGCGGTATCAACAACCTTAGTGAGATTGTTGGAGCGATTGTTCGCGAGATAAAAGCGATAGGAGCCCAGCCATTGATCGTGCCGGCGATGGGAAGTCACGGTGGTGCAACAGCCGAAGGCCAAGGCAAAGTCCTCGCCACCTACGGTGTCACCGAATCGGCAATGGGATGTCCCGTCGTTTCGTCGATGGAAACGGTGTTGGTGGGGACCACGGCCGCGGGAGTCGACGTTCATTTTGATAAAGTCGCCAGCGAGGCGGACCACGTCGTGGTGGTCAATCGCGTCAAGCCTCACACGCGATTGGCGGGTCAGTTCGAGAGCGGTCTCATCAAGATGTTAATGATTGGACTGGGGAAGCATCGGGGAGCGTCGCTCTATCACCAGGTCTTCCCCGATTTTGATTACAGCCTGAATGGACTCGCGCCGTCGATCGTCGAGATGATCTTGGGGCGAATGCCGGTGACTCTCGGTGTGGCAATCGTCGAGGACGCGTTCGAGAACACGTCGCACATCGAAGCGGTGGCGGCGCGAGACTTCCTGAGTCGGGAACCCGAGTTATTGCAGCTGGCAAAGTCCCGCATGCCCCGATTGCCCTTTGATCACGCTCACCTGTTGATCGTGGATCGCATTGGTAAAGAGATCAGTGGTACTGGGATGGATACAAACGTGGTGGGGCGAAAGTCCAATGACAAGTGCGCCGCGGAGGACGAGTTTCCCAAGATCCGCCAGATCTACGTTCGGTCGCTGACCGAAAAGACGGCCGGCAATGCGTGCGGCATCGGGGTTGCGGAGTGGTGTCATCGTCGCGTTGTCGACGCGATGAACGCGGAGATCACTCGGATCAATTGCGTGACCAGTGCCCATCCGTCGGCCGGCGCCATCCCGCTGGTCTATGACTCGGACCGAGAGTTGCTCGAAGCGGTCATTTCCCAAGTCAGTCGGGATCGCGCCATGGACGTGAGGTGGATGTGGATTCGAGATACGCTCAGCGTCGATGAGGTGGCTTGCAGTCAAGGATTCTACGAAGAGGCGGGCAATCGAGAGGACCTGCAGGTGCTCGAGGAGCCGGCCGAGTTGAAGTTTGATCAGGCTGGTGATCTGGTCCCCTTTTGACCCGAGCGGATGCCTTGACCGGCTCGAGATCGCCTTCCAGAACATTTGGCCCAAGAAACATATGGATTGAACCATGGAGTCGTTGTTCCCCCGAGAGATGCTCGATCGGATGAAGCGATCGGGAGTGATTGCCGTCATCGTCGTGGATCATGTTGAGCACGTCGTGCCGCTGGCCCGAGCGCTCGTTGCCTGCGGCATCGATGCGATTGAGTTGACGCTGCGGACCCCGGCGGCAATCGAGGCACTTTCTCTGGTACGTCGCGAAGTTCCCGAGATCCTGGCGGGTGTGGGAACCGTGCTGACGACGGACCAGATCGAAGCGATCGCCGCGGCGGGCGCGGAATTTGCCGTATCGCCCGGCTTCAACCCACGCGTTGTCACACGTGCCAAGGAGTTGGGACTGCCGTTTGCACCCGGGGTCGTCACGCCGACCGACATCGAGGCGGCGATCGAACTTGGCTGTCGTGAGTTGAAGTTCTTTCCGGCCGAACCAAGTGGCGGAATCAAATACTTGCGCAGCATGTTCGCACCTTACGCTCATCTCGGTTTGCAATTCATTCCCCTCGGCGGCGTCAGTGCGGATAACATGGCCGCCTACCTCTATGATGATGCGGTCTTGGCGGTGGGTGGATCTTGGATCGCACCCCGTAAGCTGATCCAGACGGCAAACTGGTCCGCGGTGATCGACAACGCGACCGAAGCGCGACGCATCTTGAAGGAGTTGGCGGGAAAATGAACTCGGTTGTTACCTTTGGGGAAATCATGGGGCGGCTGACCCCGCCTGGATTCATGCGTCTTCGGCAATGCCTGCCGGGGACCTTGCACGTCACGTTTGCGGGTGCCGAAGCGAACGTCGCCGCATCACTTGCGTTTCTCGGCGCCGAGGCGAAATTTGTTACCGCACTTCCGGATAACGATCTCGCCGACGCCTGCATCGCTGCGTTGCAATCGACAGGGGTAGCGTCGCATATCGTTCGCGCCGGTTACGGCCGATTGGGTTTGTACTTCTTGGAAACTGGAGCCAACCAGCGACCGAGTCGCGTGCTTTACGATCGCGCCGAATCAACGATCAGTTTGACTGATCCGGCGGCCTATGATTGGCCATCGATTTTCGCCGGAGCGGATTGGTTTCACGTCACAGGGATCACGCCCGCGATTTCGGCGGCCGCCGCCGAGGCGACGGTCGCTGCCGTCAACGCTGCCCAACAGGCCGGTTTGACGGTCTCGTGCGACTTGAACTTTCGTGGCAAGTTATGGCGGTGGGAGGAAGGAACCTCGCCACGGGACTTGGCGGGACGGGTGATGAGTGACGTGCTGGGACGAGTCGACGTGTTGATCGCCAACGAGGAAGACTGCGGGGACGTGTTGGGGATTCGCGCCGAGGACTCGGATGTGCATTCGGGCAAACTCGAGGTGGATCGGTATCCCGATGTTGCCAGAACGGTGGTGCAACGATTCCCGGGCATTCAGATGGTTGCCACGACTCTGCGACAAAGCATCTCGGCTTCCTACAACAAGTGGGGCGCGATGCTTTATGAAGCGGCGGAGGATCGAGCTTTCTTTGCGCCGCAGCACTCCGGTGCGTATTCTCCCTACGAGATTCGAAACATCGTGGATCGCGTGGGAGGCGGCGACGCATTTGCCGCCGGTTTGATCTTTGCCCTGCGCAGTCCCGACTACGCGAGCAGCCAAGAGGCACTTGGCTTCGCCACCGCAGCGTCCTGTCTGGCGCATTCGATCGAAGGCGACTTCAACTATTCCAGTCGAGCGGAAGTCGACGCGCTGGCTGGAGGAAGCGCGTCGGGACGAGTGGTGCGGTAGCCTATTGGTCGCTCGGATCATCCGACCCAGCTCAACGGTCATTCGCGGCGAATCTGCATCGGTGCAAGGAAGCCAAGCGCCCAAGCGTATCGGTTTCGTGAAGTCGGCTGGTCCAACCGAAGCAAGATAGGAATCGTTGGGAGGGGAACACTGATCTGCTCTGATCAACACTAATGAGAGAGGAAGGACGGCGCCGGAACTGCTGATTAGTGGCGATTAGTGAAGATCAGTGTTTCCCTCTCTTGATTGCTTTCGGTTGCATCGACCGCTAGATGGAAGATTTTGACTCGATCCGCTTCGGTGTCTTTTGGTACGAGACACCGAAGCGCCGAATGAAATTTTCTTCGTGCACGAAGCTGGTCCAGCAGAAGCGTCCGGCGAGAACTCGCAACTGCGTTGGTCTCTCGCGCAGTAAGAATTTGCGATCTCCTCTCCGAGCCCGACCTGCTCTAAATTGGCTCCCTGGTGCCAGAGTAAGGAGGAGGCGATCACACCGAACGCAGAAACCACGTTTCCTTCGTGCGGGCGGGTGCATCGACCGACAAGGAGTTTGGTCGAGACGGAACGCTGCGGTGGCGAAGACCGAAGCAGCGGAGGATCGCAATACGCAAGCATCCAGGGCAGGTGCCTTCAGGTGGACCCAGACCCATTCCCCCTCTCATTCTCTGAGGCGTTTCGCCTGAGTTCTCAGGCATTCTGGGTTTCTTGACAGCTGCTGGTCGTGTCTAGCGAGGCTGCTGAAGGTCGCCGTGGCGAGTCAATCGCGGATATTCAACAATGCACCGTCGCTGGTTGCAGTAGGTGGTGCGTTTGCCTGTTGATCCAAATACCGCATGACGTCGCCGGTGATGTCGGCTGTGCTGTCGTGGTAGACGATGTGCTTCATGACACCACGGACGACAGTGTCGTTTTGCATCAAGTCCATTTCTTCGCCATTGAAATTCAGCACAAGATGGATGTTCCTGTTGGTAGCAATGACCCGTGATGCTGCAACAATTTGTCGATAACCGTAATAATAGAGTCGGGCCTCGGTCTCACTTATTGCTCCATGTTTATCAACCCGGTGCAACCGACATTGTGACTCTAACTTCGCCACATGTTCCTCTTGTCTGGCGTATTCGGCCGACCCAACTTTCAGTTCTCTTAATTGCTCCGCGGCCTGCTTCAAGGTGTCTCTTTGTTGCTGAAGCCTGAGCTCCTTTTTTTTCGCGTCGGCTTTGACCTTCGTTAGGTGGGCCTTGATCGCCGGAAGATTCTTCATGACGTAGGCGACATCGACCACGGCAATGCGGTGCCCCGTTTGATGCGTTGGCGCTGCCTGCTGAGCGGAAAGCGATGCAGGAAATGAACCCGTAAACATGGCGAATGCGATGGCAGCGTTGCCCAACCATCGCGGGACCTGGCTCAGATTCCTTGAGGACGGTAAATACAGTATTGAAGGGGCGGGTGCGGTAAACGTTAGGAACACGGCCTACTTCCTCCTGCTTCGTGCTTGGCGGCATCCTGACGGCTCGCAGACCGCTGAACTTGTTTTTCCGCGTCAAATCGGTTCGGACAGCCTACACTGTCGCTAAATACATGGAGCGAGCCAATAGAACTTTTTACCTATCGGTGAGGTGCCATCAACGGCGG
>JARFQX010000981.1 GCA_029287555.1 Rubripirellula sp.
GGCTATCGATCGAGCATCGCAGCGAGCATCCTGCAGAAGCACGGCCTGGCGAACGTCTGGGACTTGGTCGGCGGCTACAAGGCATGGGTGCAATCGGGCAACAAGGAGGTCGAGGCAGCCGGATCGGAAGCCTGAGCAGTGTTGGATTGCAAGTCGTTTGTGTGCTAACTCGCTTGCGGCGTGGCTCGTGCTCCAATCAGACAACGCGACCTCCGACGATCCATTTCGATTACGAACACCGCTTCGGGCCTGTTCCTTGCTCAAACCTCGTGCCAAACGGGTACCGGGACCTGGGCGACGGATCTCGTGATTTTTTTGGAGATCTTGCACGGTCAACGCGTTGCGCCGTCACTAACTAGGGTGAAGCGAGATCGTTCGTGACGACACCAGTCTCCGGGCGACCAGTTCCCCCTTGAAATGCGACAATTGCGTCATGCGACTGACCCTGCGAACCCTCCTGGCCTACCTCGACAATACCCTCGACGCGCCCCAGGCAAAGGCTCTGAAGGAGAAGCTCGAACAGAGCGGATTTGCCAAACAGTTGGTGCAGCGGATCCAGTTGGTCCTCGCCAATCCCCGCTTGTCGGCTCCCTCGCCCGATGCGGCGGGGCCGGTCGAAGAGGCGAACGTAATCAGCGAATACCTCGATAGCACGCTGCCGGAGGAGCAGGTTGCGGAGATCGAGCGAGCTTGTCTGGAATCGGATGCCCATTTGGCCGAGGCGGCCGCGACGCATCAAATCCTGACAATCGTCTTAAGGAAACAAAAAGCAGAGATTCCTCATGACCTGCGTCGGCGGATTTACGATTTGCCGGATCGGTCGATCGAGGAAATCGCGTCGGGCAGCAGTTTTTCTAGCGTGACGATTCCACCGGAGCAAAGCGGGCCGGGGCCCTTGGATGCGGCGATGCCAACCTCGGAGGCGACGCGGCAACGTCCATCGAAACCGGTCCGTCCAGTTGGCCCCGACGATTCGGGTGTGTCCGACGCGCCGACTCGCCTCCGCGAGGCCGAAGCGGGGATGCCCGGTAGCCTGCCCGATGGGCCAGCGATCGCCGGTTCGCGACCTCGCTCGATAGATCCCGACACGCGGATCTACGGCGGTTCGATTCGCACATCGAGAATCACGCCATGGTTGGTATCGCTAGGCCTGGCGGGTGTTTTGTTGTTCGCGCTGGCCCAACTTTTCCGGCCCCTATTCGACAGGCCCCGCACGGCCCAACGCGATGATGGGGGCGGCGTCGCCGCGATTGTCGATCCGGCCGCGCCGGGCGAAATGCCGGTTGAATCAAGTGAGTCTGGCGATTTAGAGCCGGATGCCAAGCGTTCCGGCGATGTGCCGGCAGCGGACGTTCCTGAATCGGAAGATCCCGAACCGGAAGATCCCGGATCTGTGGACGAACGATCCGCCGCGAACGCCTCGGGCACGGCGCTGCCGACCGGGGAATCGGCGGAGGTGTTGCCCGTTCCCGACAGCGCCGCAGCGGGTGAATCGGACGAGAAGATGTCCACCGAAGAAGTTCCCGCCGGCGTCTTGGAGCCCACACCCGTCGATTCCGCACGAGTCGATGAAAGTTCGGTAGAGCCGGAGGTCGCCCCGACCGGGGACGCTGATCGCGTCGATTCGGAGGGCGACACCGTGGCCGCGGCGACGTCGGGTGATGCGCCGACGGGCGTGCCGGTGCCGCCGACGCCTCGTCCGCCCGCGAACGACGAAGTCGCTGAAGAGGACGCTGCAGGCAAGCCGGTCGAAGACGATCAAGCCGAGGATCGTGTTGCGGTTGCCAAGTTGGCCAGCAGTGGCTCACTGACCGCCGCCCTCCGCGGAGACCAATGGGAGCGACTCGATGCAGACGCCGAAATCTACGGCGGCGCGAAGGTGCTCTGCGCGCCGACGTTCCGCAGCACGATGTCGCTGCCCGGCGGTACTGTCACGATGGTGGGGCCGAGCCAAATTGAGTGGCTCGTCGATAACTCGGGGCGCGTCGTCTTGTCACTCGACTTCGGGCACTTGCTCATCGACTCGACCGAGCCCGGCTTCGAGATCCCGATTCGTATTGCCGGCGATTCGTTTTCGCTGAAGTTGGCCGATCCCGAAGCGGCCGCCGCCATCGACTTGTCGTTTACTCGATCACCTGGACTGGATCCTCTGGTCCGCGAAAACCGAACCCCGCTAAGTCGTGTGATCGCGGTTCGTCGTGAGGTCGCGCTGGGAGCTCGCGGGGAAGTGAAAACACTTCAGGCGGGCGAATTCAGATCTCGTCGCGGCGAGGATCAAGCCGAGATTAGTTCAATCGGGGAAATGCCCACCTGGGTCGAGCCGGTCGATGCGCCCTTCGAGGCTTCGGCTCGCGAGGGACTGGTGCAGTTACTCGATGGCACCCAGCCGCTGGAATTGCAATTGCGCGAGGCGACGTTGTTTCGCCGCAGTGAAGTGGCCGCACTGGCGGCGCGAACGCTGTTGGCGATGGGGCAAGCCGATGTGTACTTTGGCGGGGACGGTGTCTTTTCCGAGCCGAAACAAAGGACCTATTGGCCCGAGCACTACGACGCGGTCTTGGCCACGGTCGATCGCAGTGCCGAATCGGCGCGGGACGTTTTTGATTCGATTGTTCGGATGGATGCGGCCAACGCCAAGCCACTGCTCCGCCTGTTGACCGGTTTTTCTGGAAAGCAGTTGGAGGCGGGCGCGGACGCGGAACTCGTTGAGTTTCTTGATTCACCCGCGATGGCCGTGAGAGTCTTTGCGCTGGAAGATCTCTCTCGAATCACCGGCACCACGCTCTACTTTCGGCCTGATCAGGAGAATGCGGTGCGCCGGGCTCCGGTGATCAAGAAATGGGAAGCTCGACTGCGACGCGGTGACATTCGCTGGGACGGGGGCGAGGAGTAAGGGCGTCAGCATCGACTTGCTTCCCCTCGCCGACTCCCTCGCGCTCTCGTAGATTGAGTGAGCGAAGGTGGTCGCGGTCTCGTTTTGACTCGTCGTCGCCGTTCGTCCCCCAAAACTAGATTCGACGAAGCACGAGGAGCGTTCCAAGCATGGCCGATACGATTGTTATCTTCGGTGCCTCGGGGGACTTAACCAGTCGCAAACTGATTCCCGCTCTCTACCGGCTGTTCATCAAGGGACGTTTGCCCTCGGGCTCACGGATCGTCGGCGTATCTCGCAGCCACTTCGATCATCAACAATGGCGTGACCTGCTTCGGGAGACGACGGCGAAGTACGTTGGCGATGCCTTCAACGGAGAGTCGTGGGACGCGTTTGCCGAAAACGTCTACTATCATCCCGGCGACATCAAGCAAGCTTCGTCCTTCCAGTCGTTGTCGGAGTTCTTGGGAAGCATCGAGCCGGAACCCGATTGCGGTAGGCTTTACTACCTTTCGACGATGCCCCAGTTGTACGCCGAGGCCGTTCGTCAATTAGGGGCCGCCGGATTAGCCGATGATCGCGACGGTTTCCGACGAGTGATCATCGAAAAGCCGTTTGGCACCGATTTGACGTCGGCGCATGCCTTGAACGATTGCATTCACGAGGTGTTTCGCGAAGACCAGATCTACCGGATCGATCATTATCTCGGCAAGGAAA
>JARFQX010000993.1 GCA_029287555.1 Rubripirellula sp.
GGATCGCGGTCACCATGTTCATGGCAATCTCTTCCAAGAAGGCCTTCAGCGCCGTCTCGTCAGTGGGCGTCGAACCGGTAGGCAGCAGAACCGGGATTGTGCCCGGCAGAGTCGAGGAGCCTTCCTCGTTGAACTCAAACACCGAAGGAAGATTCGTTCCGTCGTTAAGCTGGAAGAGGTCTCCGTCGCTAATCCCACCGGTGTTGGTTCCCACCCGAGGCACGACCAACGTGATCGCTTCGGGCACGAACAATGAATAACCCGACTCGAATTCAAAGACGATCTCACCACCGTTACTGTCGATGATGGTCATCTGGTCGCCGTCTTCAATCTCCGTAGCCGGCGGGACGACGACAACATCGCGGTCCTGGTTATTGATCTCGATTCGGTAGGCCCGATCGTTCTGCCAGACACCGGCGAGCGGTGTCAGGGTGATCAAGTTGCGTGTCTCGTCGTAGTTAAAGACATAGTCGACGCCCTCTTCGAGCAGCCGCTCATTCTCCAGCAGAGTCACGTTCGCACCCGACGGCCGCAGTCCCGGAATCACGGGCACGACCACCGTGGAATCGTCGATACCAATTCCCGTGAACGGGTCGGATGAGTCACCGTCGTCCCGTAACTGGATTCGGAATTCGCGATAAGTACCACCGGTGAGGTTAATGAAGCCGACGGATGGATCGCCGTCGATGCCGCCCGCGTCGTTATCGCGAGGCAATTCCGCGATCGCGATCGGCCCCACGAAGTCGGCGAGTTCAACTGAACCGCGATCGATGAAGACCGAACCGCCAATACCACCGGGAGGCGCGCTGTCGGGATTGTCCGCTCGCTTGACACCGCTCACATCGGTGGTCGGCGCTAACACGTTGCTGACGGGCAATCCAACCGAAGCTCGCACGTCGGCAAACTCGGTTCTCTCGACCAGTGAGCTGACCGACGAATCGATCACACGCGAGCCATCTGCAGGTTGGAAGTTGTTGGCTTCCGCGTATTGGAGTGACGCCTCCGAGCCATCGAGAACGAAGTTAAAGTCCTCGCTGCCGCCGTTGACGTTCGACGTCCCGGCGATCCGGTTCGGAGCCCGCTGTTCGGTGAGCGTATCATGAGCCACACCGATTGTTTGCTGGGCCTCGGTCTCCCGTCCATCGGCATCCTGGAAGGCGTTGCCGACAACGATGACTTCCATGTCCTTCGGATGGAAACCCGTGCCCGCATCATCCCCAAAACCGACGATGCTGTCGGTCATTTCAACCGCAACACTCTCGTGCAAATTCATGAAGACGTTGTTCAGGATCGTCGGGCTGGCGCCACCGGCGACCATCACACCCGTCTCGTTGATCAACTGGTCGGTGTCGCGACCAGGATCGGGATCGAGGCGGAGACCGGCGGCAATTGCCTCGGGGCTGAGTTCAATCTTGGCGATCTTCTCCGCCAACACGTACAGCTCGGTCGAGCCGTAGGTTAGGAAGTCGTCCTGGGGGAACCGCCAAATAAGACCGCCGAGATTGTTTTGCCGTGCGTGCCCGAAACCGTCGGTATTGAAGTCGTCGTTGACCGCCGGATCGGACGTGTAAATCTGGTAGAGACCGTCTTCGAGATGACGATCATCGCCAAAGAATGGGAACAGTCGATCGGGCTCGCCCTGGCGACCGCCAAGTGCCGTGGCCATGATCTGGCCGATCGCCCCTTGCTGACCCAGTTGGAAGCGACCAGCATTCCGAAGTGCCACGGAGATCTTGGTCATGATCTCGGGAACGCGATCCCCTGCGCCGATGTTGATCGGGAATTCGCCCGCTCCCGCATTGCCAAATCGGAAAACCAACTCGTTGGTTCCGTTGCCACCATCAGCGATCTGGGTCAAGGTAAAGCTCGTGCCAATCAACTGGGCGCCGGTGAAGAAGGTGCGGTCGGTGTTACGTTCACCGTTCGCTGCCGGATTACCATCGATGCTGAATACGAACGAGCGCGGCGCGTAAGACTCCAAGTTGAGCGTGTAATCACCCGTGATACCTGTTGTATCGATTCGCCCCGATAATGTTCGAGCGTCAAACTCGTTATTGCCTTCCGCACTGACAGCGACGTAGTAAATGCCGGTCGCGGGAGCCGTGAAATCGATGAATGGATCGATATCGTTGTTCGGCTCGGCACCGTTATTGGGATTCAGGTAATCGGGAGCGACATCATTTGAGCTGATCGTCACGTCTTCGCCGCTTTGATCGGTGAAGGTCTGTGCGATTCCAGACTGGTTGAAGATCTGAAGTGCCGTATCGGCGCCACCCGCAACCGTGTCAATGTCCGCAACCAGACGATCCCCGACCTCAAGGAAGACCTGGTAGAAGTCGACGTCACCTGATGGACCAAGGGGACCACTGTTGTCACCGATGGTCGCCGTACCGGTGTAGAGATTGCGATGGCTGCCGCCGATTCGCGTATCAACGGCCTGGTCGAGGAAGTCGTTCGGTTCAGACGTCGCAGCATCCTGCTGATTGTCGGACGCAAGACCGTCATCTCCATAAATCGTATTGTTCACGATCCGGGCAAAGGGCTGCGGGGCTTCGTAGACCGGAGCCTGGTAGGCGTCAATCTCGGCAGTCACTCCGGCAAAGCCGTAGATCGCACTCGCACCTTCGATGTAGAGGGCGGCATTCTCAAAGCCAACATCGCCGAAGAAGCCTGGGAAGAAGCCGCCGCCGCCACCCACGGGGTTGACCAGCGATGGTCCGACGGTCACATCGACCAACCCAGCCAATCCGTTGGTCATCAGGATACTGCCCTGAATCGCCTCGCGAATCGCGTGCAGCATTTCCATTTGGGTGTACTCGGTCGCACGTCGACGATAGGTTCCCGGCAGGAAGTCATCGTTGTGTCGGTAGTAGACCGGGACGTGTCCGTCGCGAACACCGTCGCCACCCTGTTCCTCGCCGCCGTAGGGGCGCGGGAAATCGGGGGCCAAGTCATCACCATGCCCAATCTCCTCGAACTCGAAGATCACACGAGTTCCACCCGCGTCGATGACGAAGGTCGAGCCGTCAGTCACGGTGTCACCCGTACCAACCTCGATCACCCAGGGTGCGATTTGGCCGTCGATCTTGACACCGGCGTATTCGGCCTGGTCGATCGTGTTGTTCCGAACCACGATTCCGGGAGCCAGGCCGCCCAGCACGCTATCGTTGAGCGTTGGGAGGTTCATGACGGCGCCGGGATAGGAATTGCCGACCGGAGCATTTTCGAGCAGTCTGTTCGTACTCACCGTCTTCGGCACAACGTCCCGTTCGCCCGGTTCCGACCAGACACCGATACCGCGGACGTCGCTGATCTCGTTGTGTTCGACCACCACGACTCCCTGCTCGCGCAGGAAGTTCGAATCGCCAACACCATCGTTGAAGATGGTTGGAATCAGCAGAAGACCGCTTTCAGGATCAAGCTGAGGATTGGGTGAGGTCTCAAAGTTGACGAAGCTACCATCACGTGCACCGTGAAGGGCCAGTCGACCGTCGGTCGGATCACCGCCATCGAACTCCGTGCCATCCAAGCCGCCCGAGGTGGCCGCTTCCACATTGATGACCGATTGGTTGTTGATGGCAAAGCGAATGGCCTTCGCCACGTCCGCTGCCGAGTCTCCCGCACTGAAGACGACGGGCGTGCTACCAAAGGCAACGCCACCGTCAACGCTTGGATCGTTGAACTCAAACGTCTGAGTCGCCGCACCATCGCTGACGGTGAAGGAGTCACCATCGTTGATCTGGGATCCATCGGGAGCGACGATCGTGAAGCTCCGGTTGTGGCGATAGTTCGTATCGAAGCTGTCCGTCAGCGTCGTGCCGCCAAAGAAGCCGCCTTGTGAGACCGCGTATTCCGAACCCTCGCGAATCTCGAGCTGGTACTCGCCCGCAACGGTAGTGGCGGTTCCAGTGAATCCGGCTCCGCTCAAAGCGTTGAACACCGTCTCTCCACGCTCGGCAAATCCGACAATGAAGTCATCCAGCAAAAGTCCCGCTGCGCCGGAGTCCGATCCGTCGGTGTTGTACTCGAGAACAAGCTGGATACCGGTATCACCTGCAAAATCATCGAGTGAAATTCGTTCCTGCGCCCAGCCACC
>JARFQX010000996.1 GCA_029287555.1 Rubripirellula sp.
CCGGCAGCCGACGTTCACGTTTGGGGCGTGGGATCGAATCGAAGGGTTCGGGCCGCTCCAACGTCTGCTCGAACAAGTGCCGCAAGGCATTACGCTGAATGACACAATAACTGCGAGACATCCCCCGGTTGATCTCGGCAACGAGAAATCGCTTGACGTCTTCCACGGTCGCATGATCGGGAGAACGTTTCAAGAACCGTGCAAACCTCTCAACCGCGTGAACATACACCTTGATCGTGCCAGCTGAAAAGTTCCTCAGTTTCAAATCATCAATGTACTGTTGCCTCAGGGGAGTCATCGGAGCACCTTTCAAAGACCAATGGCTGCGTCTCTGAAAGATGGCTTACAAAACTG
The DNA here is from genome assembly GCA_029287555.1 of Rubripirellula sp. Classification (GTDB taxonomy): domain Bacteria; phylum Planctomycetota; class Planctomycetia; order Pirellulales; family Pirellulaceae; genus Rubripirellula. The sequence continues at coordinate 355 of JARFQX010000996.1, forward strand.
CGAAGCGCAAATCGGAATAATCGCTTTATTCGTTACCTGGCCAAGACCGCTCCCGCTCCGCTAGCCTTCCCCCGCGAAGCGGTTTAGTTCAACGGTGGTTTTTTGCGCCGAGCGGAAAACGTTAAGTAGTTTATCAGCATTGCCGGATGTACGGACGTAAGTTGGGTAAAACTTTGATCGGCAGTGCTGATAAACGTGCGATGAACTTAGCCGCGAGCTATTGGGCGTTGAATGCCTTGGAGCGGAATCAGTGGTTGGCGGAACGGTGCAAACCGGTTTCCGAAAGTCGCGTCCACGAGGCTGTGAGCCGGGATCCCGGACAAGATCGTAGTGGCGATTCGGTCTTTGAACAGTCGATGGGCGAATTTCGATAGGTTCGCGGCTCGATCGGCGCGCAGAGGTTGCGCAGTGGTGATGTGCGAACGGTCGGTAATTCTGTAATTATCATCAGCGTGGTGGTGATCGGCCTGATGCTGCCATTGAACGTGACCAGTGTGGACTGCGGATCGCATGCGTCGAGGGTCGTGGAGCCGAGGGAATATCGACGATCCGAATTCGACCGCCTCCACAAGCTGGGCATTTCGGCTTGGCTTGCGGCTCGTCTAATTCGTCGGACGGTCGCTGCGTGGAAGTCTTTGAAGAATCGAATCGCATCCCCAGCAGAATCCGACACTGGTCCAGACGCTGCTTGCGGAACCGGTTGGCCAGGAAGCCGAAGTAGCGAATTCGGACGAAACGGGAAGGCAGCGTGTGTATCAAGAATCGCCGGATGAACTCGCTGCTGGAGAGCGTCATGTCTTTGGTTTGTTGGCCGTCGGCGTAATCCTTGTACTGGAATCGGACTTGTCCATTTTTGAGTTCCAACAGTCGGTGATCCGAAATCGCGACGCGATGGGTATACCTGGCCAGGTACCTGAGCACTTGCTGGGGCCCGCCGAAGGGGCGTTTCGCATAAACGACCCAGTTTCTCTGTACCGCTTCATCAACCTGCCGTTCGAATGCGGCCGGCTGTACCAGTCCAGATAGCTGACCGTAAAACTCCAGCTCGCCTCGTTGGTACGCCTGTTTCATCAGCGAGATGAACTTGCCGCGATAAACGCGACTTAGAATTCTGACATCGATGAAGAATGGCTTTCGTTTTCTTGCTGTCCGACGGCAGGCAACCCAGCGGGAGCCGTCGGGAGAGATGCCGCCTCCGGTGACCACGCTATGCACGTGCGGATGATGCATCAGGTTCTGGCCCCACGTATGTAACACCATGAGCATGCCAATGTTCGCTCCCAGATGCTTGGGATCGAGAGCCAATTGCTGGAGTGTCTCGGCAGCAGCTCGAAACAGGATCCCGTACATCACCCGTTTGTTCTGCAGAGCGATGCAGGCGAGTTGTTGCGGCATCGTGAAAACAACATGAAAGTACGGGACCGGCAGCAGTTCGGTCTCACGTTGATCTACCCAGGCGGCGCGAGCCATGCCCTGACACTTGGGGCAATGCCGATTACGGCAAGAGCGATATTGAATCCGTTGGTGTCCACAATCATGGCAATACTCCGCTGTACCACCGAGTCGGGCAGTGCGGCAGTGGCTGACAGCTCCCAGGACGCGATGTTGGTTGGCTGAGTGATGACGGCCATACTGACGGAGGAATTCCGTGGCTCCATCGCGAAAGACATCGGCCACTTCGAGGTGAGGTTTCATCAAAAGAACTCCGGATTCTAATCATCCTCAGGCTTCGACTCCGGCGGCGGGTCGATGGTGTCGCCCAGCAACTCGATCAGACTCGGTGCTTCGGCCTGTTGGTCGACCGAAATATGGGTGTAGCGACAGGTCGTTTGGATGTTGGCATGACCGAGCATCTGCTGAATCACTCGCAAGTCAGTGCCCTCTTCAAGCAAGTGGGTGGCAAAGCTGTGGCGCAAACAATGCATGCTGACCCGCTTACTAATCCCCGCCTTGCGACAGTTCTTCTTGAGAATCTGCCCCGGCGTGGCCAGGTCATATGGTTTCTCCTGGGTCGCACCGGGAAACAGCAACCGCTCAGGTCGTTCGGCACGCCAGTAGTCCCGTAGCAACTCGAGCAAGCCGGGCGAAAGGCGCGTGTAACGATCTTTCTTTCCCTTGCCCTGTCGGACGCGGATCACGTTCCGTTGGCTGTCAATATCGCCGATCTCCAGATTGCGAATCTCCGAGAGCCTGAGTCCGGCATCGTATGCGACCATCAGCATGGCTTTATGCTTGATATTCTCAATCACAGAAAACAGCCGCTGAATCTCTTCCCGACTAAGAACCACCGGCAGCCGACGTTCACGTTTGGGGCGTGGGATCGAATCGAAGGGTTCGGGCCGCTCCAACGTCTGCTCGAACAAGTGCCGCAAGGCATTACGCTGAATGACACAATAACTGCGAGACATCCCCCGGTTGATCTCGGCAA
>JARFQX010001003.1 GCA_029287555.1 Rubripirellula sp.
GACGAACTTCGCGCCGACGCAATGGCCGCGTCGCCGCCCGTGGAACCAGGAGAGTTCCGGCGATCCGAATTGGTGGACCTGACGTCACTGGATCCGACCATTCGCTTGGACATTCGTTACGCGACGACCAACAACTTCACCGGCGCGGTTTTTTACAACCAGGCCCGGGCTCTGATGCAACGGCCGGCCGCCGAGGCGCTCGTTCGTGCTAGCGCGCGGCTGAAAGAGTGGGGCGTCGGTTTGCTGGTGCATGACGCCTATCGTCCCTGGCACGTCACGAAGATGTTTTGGGATGCGACGCCCGGTGAGATGAAAGACTTCGTCGCTAATCCATCGAGCGGATCACGCCACAATCGAGGCTGCGCGGTCGACCTCACGCTTTACGACCTGAGGACGGGCAAACCGATCGAAATGGTGGCCGGTTACGACGAATTTTCGACTCGCTCGTTTCCCCTGTATCCGGGCGGCACGTCGAGGCAGCGTTGGTACCGAGACTTACTGCGAAGCAACATGGAGGCCGAAGACTTCACGGTCTACCAGTACGAGTGGTGGCACTTCGACTACAAAGATTGGAAGTCCTACCGCATCGGAAACGTCACCTTCGAGGAGCTGCCGTAGGCCGTGCGCCCATCAATCACGGCCAATTCATTCTGACTCCGTTGCCAGCGGTGGGCATTTTGCGTCGATGGAAGTTTGGTCGGTGAGTGGCCGGAGGGAAACGGTGTTGGTTTCGTTCCGCCGCGTTCGAGCGATCGCTGACTCATGTCAAATGTCGCCCCACGAATCTGCGTCCCGGATGTCGGGCACCAGGGTGGGGGGCGGGTTTCGTTGTCTTCACTTCTGGCCCGCGTCGCTACAATGAGACGTTGATGCAAACCATTTTTCGCAGAGAGTGAAAGTAGCTTTGTTGGCAAGATTCCAGATGCTCGAATTCGGTAGACGGGAGTTCTGTTCACACCTCGGCTCGTCTCTGCAAGACGCGACCATCGCGGCACGAATTGCATTGTTTTTGATCTGCGCAGCGGTGGGAGGCTGTGGCGACGATTCCAATCGAAGCCCGGGCGAGTTCGTCCCGCCACGAACCGTCGGCCGTAACGATACCGAGGCCGATTCAGGCGGTCAGACGACGGGAGATCCGCTGAAGAGCCGTCGGGACCGGATCGAGACGGCCGATCGAATGTTCGAGACGGGGCAGTTTGACGAGGCGGAAGCGTTGCTTCGGAGTCAGTTATTAGTCGATCCCAACGATGTGGAGGTCTTGTTTCGACTTGCCAGCGTCAGTGCGGAGATAGGAAACCTGGAAGAGGGACTGAAGTTTCTTGATCTGATTCCCCCGGATGATCCTGAAGCTGGGCTTCCGGCACTTGGGCAGGCGGCGGATTGGTGCGTTCAGTTGGAGAAGTACGAAGAGGCCGAGCGTCGCTACCGCAAGATCCTCGAGTTGGCTCCCGATGCTGCGATTGCCCATCGACGGCTTGGCCAGTTGCTCAACCGACAGGGCCGACGCCATGAAGCTGCCCTGCACATCCGCGAGCTTTGCAAACTAGGTGATATTCGCCAGGAGGAATTGCACGCTTTGATTGTCCTGAGTGACGCCATGGCGAGCGAGCCGACGGTCGCGACAGACTCGTCGGTGGACTACCGCCCCATCGGCGCCTCCGGTCGAGCTCGCGTATTGTTCACGCAGCGAAAATATGCCGAGGCGGCCGAGATGTTGAGTGGCATTGCATCCAACAGCGACGTCACGCCGTCGATCACCGCCTTTTACGGGCGTTTGGTTGCCGAAGCCCAAGATGACGAGGCGTTTCTGCGTTGGCTGGGCTCGCTGGACGACATCGATCGGGTCAGTCAGTTTTCGGAGTACTGGTCGGCGATTGGGACCTATCTCGCCAGCCAACAGAAACATGAACCAGCAGCTCGAGCGTTCCTGGAAGCGCTTGATCGCGATCCAACCGATTTTCGTTCGATGAATCGCGTGCATCAGATGCTTGAGTTGCTCGGCAGGTCGGAGCAAGCGAAGCAATGGGAGAATCGATGGAACGCGAACCGTAAGGTGTTGTTAGCCAACAATGAAATCTCGGATTCCGACACGCCGAATGTCGAGGCGATGGACGAGATCGCATCGCAGTTGTCGGGATTGGACCGGAGGTTGGAAGCCGTCCTTTGGAAAATGCTCGAGGCGTATCATCGAAACCTGGGGGCCGCCACACTTAACCACTGGAATAACGAACGACAAAAGTTGGTAGCGGCAGGAACAAGCTTTCCAGACCGACCGGCGAGGATTTGCCAGATGGATCGGACGGCGTTTCCGCTTCCTGATGTCGAGTCGATGCGAGAGTCTTCGGTGGCCCAGAGTATCGATCCCGTCCGGTCCGCGCCCCAAACCGGGCGTCCGCATTTTACAAACGTGGCTGCTGAAATTGGCTTGACCCACAAGTATGAACTTTCCAGCGAGCCATTGGAATCGGGATTTGCGATGTACCATCAAACCGGTGGTGGCGTCACCGTTCTTGACTACGACAAAGATGGTCACGCCGATCTCTACTTTGCCCAGGGCTCGGCCGATCCCCCCGACTTTGTCGCGAAGAATTCGAACCTGCTTGTGCGTAACGTTGGAGGCCGGTTGACTGAGGTGACGAGTCAGGCTGCGGCCGGAGATTGGCATTACACAATCGGGTGCACGGCCGGGGATTGGAATCAGGACGGACTTCCTGATCTGGTCACGGCGAACATTGGCCCCAACCAAATG
>JARFQX010000314.1 GCA_029287555.1 Rubripirellula sp.
GTAAAGGTTGAACCAACGGTCGTCTTCAAGGAGTTTACGAATCTGCCGGTCAGCGAACTCAACCGCTTGATTGACCAGACGGAGAGTTTTCTCGACCACAAGATTCGCAACGTCCACAGCAGCACGATGTTGTTTGTTGACAAGGTTGATCAAGCAGTGCGAAGGCTTCCCAGGCAGTCATGGATCAACGTTCAGGCTGGTCTCATCGAGGCCGCTTGGGAGATGATGAATTGCAATTCTCACATCCGAGTTTTCGCGACGATCCGCGAGGAGGCATTCGCGAATTACGAATCGGACGTCAAGTCGAACTTGTTCGGCGCCGCAACCAGACTGGCCTACTCGGATGCAGAGTTAGCCGAGATGCTTGACAAGCTTTGCCACTGCTATGAGGGGAAGTCCGGATTCCGTGAATTCACTGGCTTCAACGTCGTTCGCCATTGTCAACGTCCCGATCCGGAGGATGCCTATCAATTCATGCAACGACACACGTTCGGGCGTCCACGGGATCTGGTCGCGATGGCATCCGCGATGTCCGCGGTCCGAAACTCACTTTCCGAAGACCGATTTCAGAAGTTGGTTCATGAGACAGCCGCGACCAGCCTCGTCTCCAATGTATTTGATGAGTTTCAGGTGTTCTTGACCTGCTTGGACGATCGTGACAATCGCGAGAGGTTTCTTGCCAGCATCCCTCGAAACGTGCTGGAGTACCAGGAGGCCGTCGATGTCTCGGCCGAGTTCAACGGGTTGCCGCCCGGTTCCATGCGCCATTTCGACGACAACTCCGAAGAGATTTTTCACCCGTTTCGCGATCTATACCTTGCGGGCCTGCTGGGAGTTATCGACACGGATCCAGAGTCGGGACGACCATTCCAAAGATTTCGGCAGCCCCACGAATTGATTCGAGATGTTGGTTTGGGCGTGCCGAAGGCAGAGATGTATCTGATACACCCCGCGCTCAACACCTACATTGCTCAGCATCGCTCAACGCGACCCTATTCTGTTTGCAGCCACGTTCGAATAGGCCACGGCGAAGATTGGGAACCGCACGACCGGTTGTTCTGTGAAATCGAAAAACACCTTGGTGAGCACCTTGGTACGAAACTTCACACGCTGGGGTATCGGCTGCTGGGAAGGATTCACGCTCATCTGAAATCAAATCACGACCGGTTGCAGCCCTTTGAGGCAGGTTCGGATTGGCTAAAGATTCGGCAGGTCACTCCCCAGCCGGAGGAACTCATCTACTGGTTTGAAGAACTGTTGGAAGATACGCGAAACCAACGGTTGTGAAGATCCGCAGAGTTGCAAAACCAAGCCATGAACGTTTATCCGGGGCGGAACGGGCGAATGCCAGACGCTCGACCCGCAAACTCGCACGGGCTGTTTAGACGGGATTTCCTCCGGCACCGATCATGGCTCTCGCGCTGGCTTGTAGTCTTCGCGGGAGAAGTCGGGGATCGGGCGTGTTTGATTTCGCGCGAACCGCTTCTTCTCGCTCAGCCGCTACAGCGTGGTGCTGCTCTTGAGGACCGGGACGAGCAGGGCGAGGACGACTCCGAGCACTAGGATCGCCATCACCAGTAGCATGATTGGTTCGAGCAGGCGAACGAAGAGATCGAGGCGGCGAAACGTGGTCTTCTCCAGCGAGTCGGCGATATCGGGCAACACGGTATCGAGTGAATTGCTTTCCTCGCCGACGCTGATCATTTCGACCACCGACGGGGGGAAGTGCCCCGAGGCTCGCAATGGGGCCGCCAAACTCTCTCCGCTCTTGATATTCTCGGTTGCATCACTGACCGAGTCGCGAAGCAGTCGGTTACCAGCCGCTGTCCCACTGATCTCGAGGCTCTTGAGAATCGGCACACCGTTGCCCAGCAGAGTTCCGAGTACGCGGCAGAACCGGGCCACCGCGAGGTTCATCAGAATGCTTCCCAAGACAGGGATCTTCAGCTTGGCACGGTCGAACAACGCCTTACCCGCTTCGGTTTGCAGCTTCACTCGCATGAAGATCAGGCCGATCGCGATGACGACCAAAATGATCCAACCGTAACTCTGCAAAAAATTGCTGAATGCGAGCAACAATTCGGTGGCGTAAGGCATCTGCCCGGTCTTTCTCAATCGTTCAAACAGCATGTCGAACTTGGGAACAAAAAAGACGAGCAAGGCGGAGAGGACGACGGTGCCGACGGAAAAGAGAAAGATGGGATACGCCAGCGCACTGACCGTTCTTCCTTTCAAGTCCTCCTGGAGTTCGGTGAACGTCCCGACACGATCCAGGGCGTCCTCGAGGAAGCCACCCTCGGTGCCCGCGCGGACCATGTTGCAAGCCATCTCGCTGAAGATGCGCGGAAACCGTGCCATCGAGTCGCCGATCGGTTCACCATCCTCGACACGGTTACGGATCTCGGCGATCACTTCCTTCAAGACCGGATCGGTCGACTGCTCGGCTAGCACGTTGAGCGACCGGATCATCGGAACGCCCGCCCGCAGCAAGGAAGCCAACTGCGAGTAGAAGACGGCCATGGTTTGGCCTTTGACCTTCTTCCGTCGACCGAAGACGCTTTGCGCGGGGCTGCCAACGTCTTTCACATCGACGGGAAACAGCGAACGCTCGGAGAGGATGGCTGCAACTTCTCGCTCGCCGTTGGCCTCCAGAGTCCCGTTGATTTGTTTGCCCGTTAGATCCCGGGCCGTGTAAGCGAATGTGGGCATTGCTAGAGCGCCTCGCCCTTGGTGACGCGGAGCACTTCGTCGACGGACGTATCTCCAGCCGTGACCTTATCCCAGGCATCCATTCGCAAGGTTCGCATCCCAGATTCGACCGCTTTCTTGCGGATCTGCCAACTGCTCGTCCGTTCCAAAGCCAATTGACGGATCTCGTCGTTCGCGACCAGCAATTCGTAGATACCCATCCGGCCGGAGTAGCCGACATTGCGACATTCGCGGCACCCCTTGTTGCGATAAATCTCGCCGTCGCCAATATCATCCCAGGGGAAATCGGGTGGCACGTCGGTCCTCGCGGGACGATACGGCTCTTTGCAGTGTTCGCAGAGCCGCCGGAGAAGCCGTTGAGCCATCACCGCTTCAACGGTCCCGGCCACCAAGAACGGTTCGACCCCCATGTCGCTCATTCGCGTGAAGGCGCCGGCTGCGTCATTGGTGTGCAGCGTACTGAACACGAGGTGACCGGTCAGAGAGGCTTGAATCGCATTTTCGGCTGTCTCCAGGTCACGAATTTCACCCACCAGAACAATGTCGGGGTCGTGACGCAGAATACTTCTCAGCGAGTGGGCGAACGTCAACCCGATCTTGCTGTGCACTTGAATCTGGTTGATGCCGTCGAGTTGATACTCGACGGGATCCTCGGTCGTGATGATCTTGGTTTCGGGACTTTGGATTTGCAACAAGCTGCTGTAAAGCGTGGTCGTCTTTCCCGATCCGGTCGGACCGGTCACCAGGATGATCCCGTGGGGGAATTCGATGATCTCGCTGAACTTGTCATAGTTCGCTTGGGACATCCCAAGGCTCTTCAAGTCGAACACCATGGACGACTTGTCAAGCACGCGCATGACCATCCCCTCGCCATGGATCATGGGGATGACGCTAAGTCGGATGTCGACCTCGCGTCCATGGACCCGGAGCTTGATCCGACCGTCTTGAGGTAACCGTTTCTCGGCGATATTCAGACGAGCCATGATCTTCAAGCGGCTGATGATGGCTGCTTGAAATCGCTTGATTTCCGGCGGAGTCGGTTGGGGGTGGAGAATGCCGTCGATTCGGTAACGAATGACCAGGCCATCCGACTGGGTCTCAAGGTGAACGTCGCTGGCACGAGATTGAATCGCTTCGAGCAAGATTTCATTGACGAGCCTCACCACCGAAGCTTCCTGAGCCATCTCGCTCAGCTCGCTGCCATCGGTTTCGATCTTTTCGAGAAGCTCGACTTCGTCTTCGTCTCCCTTGGCGGCCATCAGACCTTCGACCGTCTCGCTGCCGACCCCGAGATGTCGGTTCATCAGACGTTGGATCTCAGCCCGTTCGGCTACCACCGGAATGATATTGCGTCCGGTTGCCGCGCTCGCTTCGTCGAGCGGATACAGGTCCAGGGGGTCGGACGTGGCAACGATGATCGAATCCCCATCAAAGCCGATCGGGAAGAGCGATTGGCGATAGATCAGCTTCTGGGGAAACCCCTCAAGGGCTGCCAGGTCGATATCGGTTTCGCGGAGATCGACGTAATCCAGCCCCACCTCTTCGGCCAAGGCTTTCAACGCGTCGCGTTCCTCGACGTAACCGAGGGAGATTGCCGCCTGCACCACGCTCGTCGCGTCGCTGTTGCGGCTTTGAGTCAGTTGCTCCTCGCTGAGCAAACCTCGACGTTTAAGGATTTCACCTGCATGCATGATCATGATTGTACCACTGGAGAGCCTTCGGTCTGGCGCAAGGTGCTAGCGTCCGCCGCCGGGGCGACCTCCGCCACCTGGGGCGCCGCCTCCGCGGCCGCCGAAGGATCGTCCGCCTCCGAAGGGACTGCGACCGGTGGGCGAGCCGCCGCCAAATCCTCGGAAGCCACCTCCGCCCGGAGCCCCGCCACCGCCGCCGAATCGTGACCGGAAGAACTCGATTCGCCGCTGGATCTCTTCGGCGTTGGGTTGGCCGCCGCTGGAAGGTGGACCTCCACTACCGGCCGAACTCGAGGACCCGGACGACTGCGAGGAAGAATCGCTAGTCGACTTCGCCTGGGTGCCCAGAATCGACTCCAGTGCCGTTTTCAACACATCGGGATTCACGTTCCCCGCCGGTGCGTAAGTCACGATCGTTTCTTCGGTCACCATGGAGCTTTGGTCCAGGGCTTCGACCAACTGTCTCACCTCCGCAAAATCTTGTGGGGTAGCAATCACGACGAGTGAATTGCTTTTCGCATCGACGGCGACGCTGATCTTGGATCGTTCGCTCTTGGCGGCTTGGCTTCTGGATCCCGATCCGCGGCCGCCTCGCAACGCATTGAAGAAGTCCTGCGGGGAGGGTTGTCCACCTCCGGGGCGGCCGCCACGACCACCGCCGGAATCATTTCCCTGGGCGCCGGCCATGCGATCACCAAACACCGATTTGACCACCTCCGCAACATCGCTCGCGTTTTGGTAGATGACCGGAATCAACATCGGCTTGGATACTAATTCGATATCTTCCGGACTCTCTTGGCGATCGATCTTTTCCAGAATCAATTCAATCATCTGCATGTCGACCGGATTGGCATGGACGATCAGAGCGTTAAGCCGGGCGTCCGGAACGATATTCACCGACCCGCTGGAAGTAAGAACCGACCGAGCCGTTGGTTCGTCTCCGCCGCCACCGCCGCCCATTCCGAGCAGTCCTAGCATGCCACCACCGAGTCCGCTGGTGACCGAGTCGACCGCTGAGGAAAGCGTCCCTTCGCTGCCCCCCAGGACGCTGGAGATCAGCTCGGCGGCTATTTCCGCCTCGATATATTTCAGCCAAATGATCGTTGGCAGATCCGATTGAGCCGCGCTGGGCGAAGCGAGCGATTCCATCAGGGATTGAAAGGCATCGAGTGCTTCGAGATCTTCTGAGGCGATGATCATGCCGGCTGGAGTCATCTGAACCACGATGTCCTGGCCACCGACGTTGAGGGTCGTTTGAGGCACGGAGCTGTCGGTCAGTTTGACGTCTGAATTGGCATCGCTCGATGAGCTGGGTTCAACCGGAGGCTCATCGGCGGGCTCGCTGATAAATCGATACTGACCTGGTCGCTCGAGATTCGCCTCGCTGGCATCATCAATGCTTCTCGAGACAGGGCGCTCGGATTCTTCGGTTTCGCGCGGGACCTTTCGTTCGGGGATGCCGGGTCTGCCGGCCTCGGAGCCCCGAGCTGGCGTCAGGGTTCGGATTCGGTTTCGCCGCCCCGTGACAGGCCAAAGCCCCTGGATTTGTTGCAGCGCCTGCTCGGCAGCTCGACCCGTGTAGGGCAAGATCCGGACCTTGTCTCCCAGGGCACCCAGCGCGTCGCCACCTTCCAATTCGGTTAACAGCTTTTCGACCAACTCGATCTGCTCGGGCGTGCCACGTACCCACAGCTTTCCCGTTGCTGGATCCCCGTCAACGACCGGGCCTTCGCCGCCTTCTTCGGTGACCCCAAAGAACTTGTTGATGGTCACGAGGGCTTGGGCCGGATCAAGGCGTCGCAGGTCGACGACCTTAAAAGTCGTGCCGCTCCCTTCCATCTCGCCGATCGTCTTGGCAATCAAGTCGTGGGTTTCGGGGCGTGCCCAAGCGATAATTGCATTGGTTTTCGGATCGATCGCGATGCGCGCATCGGGGGTTCCCGCAAGCAGCGTTTGCAAAACATCAAAGGCGGTCGCGCTGTCGGCACTACTGACGATGTGGGTCCTGAAAACTGGCATCGCCACTTCCACCCCTTCGCCACCTTCGGGTGTGGCCAACGGCTTGTCCGCCTTCTCGACGACCGAGGTCAACAGCGCGGTCTTTCCCGGTAGACCGGAGGCATAGATCCGGTCACCGAATAGTCCCACGGCGATCCGAATCTCATCGTTGGCATTCTCGCCCGGTTCGAGCCCCAGCAGCGGACGGGCCAATTCGAGAAGTTCTTCGGCACCTCGATTCTTCAGCACGATCTCGACGACACTTGAATCCGCCATGGAAGTGGATTCCAGCAGCTCGCGAATCGCAATCAGCTTGTCGGCCGTCTCGGTGACCTTGACCTGACGGGCGCTGTCGAGAACGACCACTCGACCCCAGGGCCCGATCATCAAGGCCAACTCTTGCTTGGCCGCATCGGGCGTCATGCTGCCCAGGGGAAAAACACAGCTGACAATGTCGCTCTTGCCACGACCCTCCAATTGATCAGGAGGAACCAGTTCGGCTATCTCGCTGATCAATTTGTCGGCGTTTTCAACTTCCAAGTCGATCACCTGCAGCATGCGGCCCCGACGAACCAGCGTGTAGCCACGTTTCATTAATGCCAGGTTGATCACGTCGAGCGCTTCGGAAACGGTGTACGACCGCGTGGGATCTGAGAAGCTGAAGGTGCCGAGTGGGGGCTGATCCACCTGGAGAGCCAAATCTGCCTGCTCTGCGAACCACTCCAGAACAGCCTGCCAGTTGGTCCCGGAGAAATTAAAACGCAGCTCGCCGGCGTCCGACGGATTCCCTGCCGACGGATTCCCTGCCGACGGATTCCCAGCCGACGGAGACCGAACAGCCGGGGCAGGGGGCTCGCCCCCCGCGTCGCCAGCATCCTGGGCCGGTGCGAAACGAATACCCAGACAAGCAAATAGCCCCACGAGGAGCAAAAGAGAAGAGCGTGATCGACGTGATTTCATGCTTGAACAACCGCGACGGAAGAGATGGAGCGACCCCGAATCTATGGTAGTTGGCGTCCAGACCCAGACCCGGAGGAAAGGCGAATCGCGAACATGAGGCCGCAGAACTAGCCCTTACACTGCTTCTAACCCCTTTTGGCCGCTCGAGTTCTGCCCCGTTTAGCCACTTTTCCGGCGAGAAATCCGCCCATCTTCGCTGCGTGCCAGGGCCGCCGGCGCGGCCAAGTGACCACGGTGGCATGGAAAGGGCCGGTTGGTCCGCAAATGATTGATCCACGGGCCCGCAGTCGAGACAATCACCCGGGAGAGCAATTTTTATCAGTCGGACATGAGTCGTCGTTCTGCTAAAATTCCGCGGCGATCCCCGCCCAAGTCGACAAGCCGTGCCGCGTGGCCGATCGGCCGGCCATTGTCGGCTCGGAGGGACGTCGAAGAAATCAGATTCACGGCCG
>JARFQX010001056.1 GCA_029287555.1 Rubripirellula sp.
GGCGATCCGCAGTCGATCGTCGATCACGCGCGGCGGCTTGTCTTTCTAAAGGGCGACGATTCGCACGATTACAAATTCAGCTCCGCGGCTCTGGAGGACTATCGTTCGCTATCGCTGCCGTGGCGCAATCGTTTCCTGGCGGCGTCGTCGTACCAATTGAAGAGTGAAGGGGAACCGACCCGCGGACTTGTCAAACGGATCCAGGAGGCGATTGCCTCGTAGCTCCGCGCGTCCACCGTCCGGCACAGCCTGGGCGACAACTGTACCTCAGCCTGTCCTCAGGCTGACACGCAGCAGCTTCGCTGCCGCGATGAAATGCGAGTCTGGGACAGACTCGCCTACAGCTGTAGCTCTGCCTGGCCTCAAGCGGTAGCTCAGGCAGCTTCGCCGCCGGTGATTTCTCCGTCGTCACTGACGTCTTCAAAGCGGATCGACACCTGCTTGCTCACGCCCGACTCCTGCATCGTCACGCCGTAGAGCGTGGTGGCCGCAGTCATGGTCTTCTTGCTGTGAGTAACGATGACAAACTTCGAGTGTTCGAGAAACTCGTTCAGGACCGCGACGAATCGACCAATGTTAGCTTCGTCAAACGGCGCGTCCACTTCGTCGAGCACGCAGAAGGGGCTGGGTCGGTACTTGAAAATCGCCATCAACAGGGCAACCGCGGTCAACGCCTTTTCGCCTCCGGAGAGGAGCGAGTTGCTGAAGCTCGGCTTTCCAGGTGGCGTCGCCACAATCTCCACGCCAGCTTCCAACGGATCGTCGCCTTCTTCAAGGATCAGGTCCGCGTGACCGCCGCCGAATGACTTCCGATACAACTGTTGGAAGTTCAATCGGATCGCTTCGAGCGTATCGAGGAACAACCGTCGCGAATCGGAATTGATGCGGCCGATGATGCGTTGCAGCGAATCCTTTGCAGCGGTCAAGTCCTGGTATTGGCCGTGCAGCTGATCGTACCGCTGCTGAAGCCCCTCGAGTTCTTCGAGCGCCTCCATGTTGACGTTACTGGTCTTCTGCAGTTGAGTCCTCAAGTGCGAGATCTCACTTTCCACCGCCTCGCGGTCCTCCGGTGGCTGCCAATCTTCAGGTCGTTCACTTGCGTGGAGATCAATCTCGTAGTCGTCCCGCAAACGTTCGGCCAACGAATCGCGACGAATCCGCAGATTGTCCCGGCGGGCGGTACTGGCGTGGACCGCTTCGCTGGCGGCCGCCACATCCTTCATCGCCCGCTCACTGGCCTTCATGATGTCGTGATTGTCGCGGCGCACCTGGGCGGCGTTCCGCGCCAAATCGGCGAGCTGCTCACCAGCGCGGTCGGTGTCCCACTGCAAGCTTGCAAGACGGCTGGTCGCCTCCAAGACCCGCGCGGTCAACTCCTCCATCCGCTTCCGTCCGTCCGCCGCAACCTGTCGCACTTCCTCGACCGCCGCTTCCCGTTCATCGTGATCGCGTCGCTGCTGCTCGATCGTGTCGGAAAGAGCCTCGACCTTTTGCTCGGACCGCGCGACATCAACGGAAATGGCCATCACACCGCTGGTTGCGGTCTGCAGGGCGGTTTGCGACTCCGAGAGCATCTCCTCGACTTCGGCCGCTTCCATTTCCAATCGCTCAATCTCCTCGCGTCCACCGGAAATCTGCCCTTCGATCGAGGTGCACTGATGCTTGGCATCGTCTCGTTGTGAGCGGACCGAGATCAGCTCCTGGTCAATCTCCTCACAACTCAGCTTCTGGGCGTCACGGCGCTGATCGGCGTGTCGGCGTTCTGCTTCGGCCGCCGCGCGTTCGGCAATCAAGTTCCGGTGTCGCTGTTCCCAGCGCCCCAGCTGGGCCGTCTCTTCCTCCACCGCGGCAGCCAGTCGACTCGTCTCGCGCTCGGCCTCGCCAAGTTGATACTGATAGTGCTCGATCGACTTGTTGGCACTCGCCAATTCACTCTTGCGGCTGACCAAACCGCCACTGGCCGAGATAGCGGGACCGACAACCGTGGAGCCGTCGTTCTCGAGCAACTCGCCACCAGCGGTGATAAATCGCAGACCCGCACCGCTGAGTTTGCGTAGTCCCAGCGCCGTCTGGAGAGAATCAACAAGCCAAGTGCTGCTGAGCAAGTGTCGCACGAGTGGTTCGTAGATCGGATCGCAACGCACCATCCGATCCCCTCGACCGATCACTCCCTTGAGTCCGTCCAGTCGAATCCGATCGCCCGGTCGACGCCCGGGCAACTCATCGAGTCGAATCAAACCGACACGACCGTTGATCGCTAACTTCCCGCTCAAGATCGCATCCTGCAGTTGGCCACCGGTAACGATCAGGTATTGGCTCCTCTCGCCCAGCGCAGCGTCGATCAACGGCGCGACTTTGACATCGACTTCAAAGCGTTCCGCCACAATGCCGTGCAAATGCTGGGCGAGGGGCGAAGCTTGCTCCCCGAGTTGATCCAGGATTCTTCGCACGCCTCCGGAGAGTCCTTCCTGCCGACGATCTAAATCCTCCAGGACACTCAAGCGCTCGGTCAGTCCCTGCAAACGGACTCGAAGGGCCGAGACCTCCTCGCGACGTCGCTCCAGCGTCCGGCGACTCTCTTGCAACTTGGCGTCAGCCAGCTCCATCGCCTTGACGACCTCCGCGATCTTCGCCTGAACGGCCTCCACGCGGCGGGCTGCCGCTTCGGCCTGATTGGACGATTCCGCGAGCTGTTCCTTGGCCGCCTCACCCCGCTTGGTGAGAGCCGTGATCGCGCGGGAGGCTTCGGCCATTCGTTGTTCGCTTCGCTGTCGCTTTGCCTCCAAATCGGCCACCTGGCGAACCGCGATAAGATGTTGGTGCTGAGTCGCGTCACGCCGACGTCGGACCTCGGCAACCTCTTTCTCGATGGCATCGCGCTGCTGCTGCGCCTCGGCGCTTCGGGCACGAACCCGGTCCAACTCGTGCTGGTACTCGAGCAAGCGGGCGGCCGCGTTGCGGAGTTCGGCGGCGGCTGATCCGGCCTGTGATTGCAGGAGCCGCACCCGCCGCAATGACTTGGCGACTCCAGCGCGCAAATCGGCAATCGCGGCCGTGTCTGCGGTGCGGCGACCGGCGAATTCGGCGATGCTCTGCAACCATTCGCTGCGGCGTTGCTCCACTCCCTGCGCTTCTTCGGCAATCGCCTGCAACTGCTGGTCGGCCGCCTGTCGAGCGGCCGTCATCTCTTCACGCAGCTTCTGCAAATCCTGGTGTCTGGCAAGGGCGGCGGCGAGTTCCCTTTCACAGGCTTCCAGATCGCCGCTCAGCTCATCCCAGTCGGCCCAGGCGACCTGCAAGCGAAGGTCCTTCAACCGTTGACTTGCCTGCCGGTACCGCTCCGCTTTATTCGCTTGACTGCGAATGCTCTTGAGGCGTGATCCCACCTCATCGACGATGTCACCGAGCCGAGTCAGGTTGGACTGGACCCGCGCGAGCCGCCGCTCGGCTTCGACCTTTTTCGCCTTGAATCGGCTGATCCCGGCCGCCTCTTCGAAGATCGCACGGCGGTCCTTCGCGTTGGCCTGCAACATCCGATCGACCTTACCCTGTTCGATCAAACTGTAGGCGTCGATCCCGATACCGGTCCCCCGCACCAAGTCTTTCACGTCCTTCAAGCGGACCGCCTGGTTGTTGATCAGGTACTCGCCTTCACCGCTGCGGTAGACCCGGCGAGTGACGTGCACGTCGGGCGCATCGATCGGAAGCGCCCCGGACGAATTGTCGAAGATGATCGTGGCTTCGGCCGCTCCCGCCGGGCTCCGCGTCTGGGAGCCTTTGAAGATCACGTCCGACATCTCCTTGCCGCGGAGACTTTTGGCGCTCTGCGAACCCAAGACCCACTTGATCGCGTCGACGATGTTGGACTTGCCCGAGCCGTTGGGGCCGACCACGACCGTGATGCCGTCGGGGAACTCGAAGCGAGTCCGATCCGCGAAACTCTTGAAACCGGCCAGCTCGAGTGCTTTTAGCATGCGGAGGAGGGAGTAAGAATCGGTTCCAGAATTTGCTCGAAAAAACGGGTTTTCACGTGAATTACAGGTTAGATAAAACGATTGCCCCGGCCTAGCTCTGTTTTGATCTCCGTCGGGGCTTTCTAATTCACGCCACCGCGGGCATGGCTCGAAGCTCAAGATCACCCAGATTGGCGGATCCGCGGGCACTAGGCGATTTAGAGGAATTTTGCGGCCGAACGCACCCCGGCCGCCCCCGTTCGGCGCGGGAGAGACTCCCACCCAAGGATTGTGGCCTGATGTCTGAAAACCCTCCCGCAACGCCGGCTCCCTCGGATGAGCCGCTGCGTAGTGTCCACACGTCGAACTTTCCCGAGATCCTCGAACAACTAGGGATCTCGTTGCTGGTAACGACCTACCAGGCGGGACGTTTGGTCATGCTTCGAGCGCACGGCGGTGTCCTGAACACACACTTTCGGAGCTTTGACAAACCGATGGGGTTGGCCGTTTCCGCAAACCGCCTTGCGATCGGCGCGGGGACGAGCATCTGGGAGTTCCATAACCTGCCCGCGGTCTGCGAAAAACTCGAAACCAGCGAATCGTCCGAGGGCGAGCCCCGCCACGACGCCTGTTTTCTTCCTCGCACGACGCACTGGACCGGAGATGTGCAGATTCACGAGATGGCTTGGATCGGTGAGGGTGCCTCGGCCGAGCTGTGGTTTGTCAACACTCGGTTTTCTTGTCTCGCCCGGCGCAGCAACCTTTACAACTTTGAACCGGTTTGGCGACCGTTTTTTCTCGATCGCTACGAGCCGACGGATTGTTGCCACCTCAACGGACTCGGATTACGAGACGGACGTCCGGGATGCGTGACGGCCTTAGGCGCGACCGACCAACCGGCCGGTTGGCGCGCGAACAAACAGGACGGCGGAGTCGTGATCGAAGTCGAAAGTAATCGCGTGATCGGTGGTGGGCTGTCGATGCCCCACTCGCCGCGATGGCACCACGACCGATGGTGGCTGCTCGAATCGGGTACGGGAAGCCTCGGCTACCTGGATGCTTCGGGCGGGCGTTACGAGCGAGTCTGTTCGCTCAGTGGATTCACTCGCGGTTTGGCGTTTGCCGGTCCCTTGGCATTCGTGGGCCTGTCGCAGGTGCGCGAGTCGGCCGTGTTCGGTGGCGTTCCGATTGCCGAGCGGGCCCTGGAGGAGCGATCTTGCGGGGTCTGGGTGGTCCACGTCGAAACGGGTCAAACGGTGGCGTTTGTCCGCTTCGAAGAGGCGGTCCAGGAGATTTTCGCGGTGGAAGTTCTGCCGGCCCGTTATCCCGAGCTGGTCAATGACGATCCGCAACTGTTGGCCGGGTCCTTTGAGCTTCCCGACACCGCCCTCTAAACTGGTAGGAATTGAAAACTGGTCCAAACGTCGCCCCGTGATCTCTCGTCTTTGGCCTGTAGTGGTATGTGTTGCTCCAAGAGGACGACAGACGATGGCCCAGAGACGAAGGACGATCGATGCATGAGTTGACGCGGCGGATTGCGGCCCGCTCGGCACCGCTGATGTTCGCGTTATCGCTGACCTTCCTGATTTGCCAGGCCGTGCTGGTGGTGGTCTTGTTCGACGTGCCAAGCCTCGCCGAAAATGCCGAGGCGATCGTTGAACAAGGTGGCAAGGTGTCAACGCGACTGCGGAAGGTGCTTGCCGGCGAGTTGGTCGATCGGCGGATTCCGCAGGTCGCGATCCTGCTGATCAAATTAATCTGGCCCATCGTGGCCTTGGAGTCTTTGTTCCACTGGCTGACCCGCCCTTGGAATCGCGATTACCAACGCTACCACTTCTTCGGGCTCCTCTTTTGCCTCTGTCCATCGTTTCGGATTTGTGCCCGCAGCCCCGAGATGGGACATCGGATCTGGTTGCCCGGGCTCGGTTGGCGTCAAGTCAACAAGCGATTGCGTCGCCGGCTGGAACGTTATTTCAGCGTGCCGATGATTTTCATTGCCTTGATGATCATGCCGGTACTCGTGGTCGAGTTCTTCATGAAAGCCCAGGTGGTCGAATACGCCTGGTTGAGGATGGCGTTGCACGTTGGCACGGGCATCATCTGGTTTGCTTTCGCGTTCGAGTTCCTCCTGATGGTCTCGGTCGCCAAGAAGAAATTGGACTACTGCAAGACTCACTGGCTCGATGTCGCCATCATCGCCCTGCCCTTGTTTTCTTTCCTGCGGTCACTCCGAGTGCTGCGGGCATCCCAGGTGGCAAAGATGGCTCGCGTCTACCGGATTCGGGGCACGGCGGTGCGCGTATTGCGAGGTCTGATCCTACTGGAGTTCTTCCATCGATTGCCCGGAAACGACTTGGATCGTCGAATCGATAGGCTCGATCGACAACTCAACGAGGTCGAAGCGGAAGCGAAGGCGATCCGCCGACAGATCGCGCGGCTGAAGCGACAACAACAAACCCAGGATAGTGAAGAGTCCGGGGGGGCGGAGGCCATGGCGAGGGGCGAGTAGCGAGAGGCGAGTAGCGGAGGGTGTCCGGAAATTCGGTGGCGGGAGACGCTGACATTTCAACGTGTAGGCCGGCATCAAGGAGCGCAGCGACGCCGATCCGGCAATCTTTCTTGCTCGGCGTCGAATCGTTGCTCGGCGTCGAATCGTTGCTCGGCGTCGAATCGTTGCTCGGCGTCGAATCGTTGTTCGGTGCCGGATCGTTGCTCGGTGCCGGATCGGCGCTTCGCTTGATTCGGCCTACTTCGAATTCCCGGACACCCTCGAGTCGCGAGGGGCGAGGCGGCGAGCGGTGCAGCGAAACGGCAGCGGGACCTTTCGGGGGGATAGATCAACGCTT
>JARFQX010000016.1 GCA_029287555.1 Rubripirellula sp.
GGACCAGTCGACGCGCAGCGGAGACGATCGGCAGCCGGCGCCGACCAACACGACCACCAGCATGCACCAATGTCGGAGTTTCACGGCAGTAGCAGCATCCAAGGCCATGGCGGAAAGTTCATGCGAGCAACCAACTCGTGAGCCGCGCGCACCAGGAGGTGGGCACCAGGAGGCGGGCACCAGGAGGCGGGGGCACCATTGCCCGTCATTCTCCAACTGTCCATACCGTCTGGCGGTGGGTGAGCGAAAGTGCAATCGGTCGCTTTGACCGCCCCGGTCGGCGGAAAAGAGGAACCTTGCGGATGCTCAGGGCTCGATGCTGCCCGAATGCCTGATCGCACGGACCAGCGTGAAGCCGAGAATAACCGCCGTCAGCGCACCGATGCCTCCAGGGACCGACGTATCCCAAAGGAGCGGTTTGACTTGGTTGCTCAAAAGTGAGGCCGAACCCACAAACAGGGCCGCGGTGAGAATCCCCAGAACCAAGCGGTTCACGATCGAGTCGAGCCGACGATGTTCGAGCTTGACGTCAAAGCTGCCACGGCGAATCCGTTCCATCAAGTCGGCGATGTCACCGGGAAAGGTCTGAGCCAGCCGAGTCCAATCACGCTGGGCCGATTGCAGTTTTCGCAGCATCCTCTGCGGTGACATCCGGCGTTTGATCATCTCGGCACGATACGGTTCGAGCAGCTCCGCGATACTGAAATCGGGCGAAAGCTGACGCGACGTCCCTTCAAGCATTACCAACATCTTGATCAGCAAACTGACTCGCGAAGGCAACAAGATGTGGTGCTGCCGGATGATCTCGGTCATCTCATTTAATGCGCCGCTGAGATCGAACTTGTCGATCGACTGAGTCCCGTAGTTCTCGACGAACTGAACCAGATCGTTTCGGAGCGCCGACCGATCGAAGTTCGGAGGGACTTCTCCAAGATCGACCACCGTCTCGGTTAACCGGTCGGCATCCTGGTCGACTGCCGCGAGTAACAAGTCTTCGATCTGTTCTCTCAACTCTTCGTCAACGCGGCCAACCATTCCACAGTCGAGCACGCCAATTGCGGCGTCTTGCAGCACCATCAAGTTGCCCGGATGCGGGTCGGCATGGTAAAAGCCGTCTCGAAACACCATCTGCAGGAACATGTTGGCTCCCCGCCGAGCCACGTCGGTCATATCAAACCCGGCTTCGGCCAGAAGCGGTCCCTTGGCGACGCTAATGCCTTGCAACTCGTCCATGGTCAGCACGCGTCGCGAGCATCGCTCGGGATGTGGTTTGGGGAAGCAAACACCCGGATCGTCACGAAAATTATTGGTAAAGCGAATCAAATTTCGCTCTTCCCGCGTGAAATCGAGTTCAGCCAGGAGGGTGCGGCGAAACTCCGACGCCGTGGCAACCGGACGGAATTGTGCCAGCTCTTTCGAATAGGTTTCCGCCAATTCAGCGAGCTGCAGAAGGATCTCGAGATCGTTCTGAACACGCTCCTCGATGCCGTGATGTTGAACCTTGACGACCACATGAGTTCCATCGTCCAGCACCGCACGGTGGACTTGGCCGATCGAAGCCGAAGCAAACGCCTGCGGATCAAACTCGCGGAACAGCGAATCGGGCTGCTGGCCCAAGTCCGCTTGAATCGTTGCCACCACTTGCTCCGGATCGTCAGCCGGTGTGTTGGATTGCAACTTGGTCAGTTCCGCCGCCATCTCGAGCCCAACCAGATCGGGTCTGGTGCTAAGGATCTGGCCCAGCTTGATGAAGGTCGTGCCGAGTTCGGCCAGCGCCATGCGAACGCGTTGCGGCTCGGTGAGTTCACTGATCTGGCGACCGTCGCGACTGCGAAAATGTCGTTGGACCCAATCGGCCGGGACGTTGGACAACCAGGGGGCGAGTCCGTACTTCGCAGCAACGGCGACGACTTCATGAAAGCGTCCCGCGTTGCGCACCATTCTCGGCAGATCAGAAACTTCCAACGGCTTTGACTCGCTATAAGAAAATGAACACGCGGCGAGGTTGAGTCCTATTCGTCGGACTTGTCGGACTCGCTCAATGCCTTGCGCACGCGTTGGAAGCCGACCTTCAATTCTCCCGCCGCGAGACTGAGCGCCGAGAGCAAATTCTCGGCAGTGTCCTCCACCGCCTGACTGACCGGCTCGTATTGTTCGGAAAGTTCGTCGTACTTCCCCGAGAGCCGCTCGTATTCGTCTTTCGCTTCCATGCCGGCCAAGTGCATCTTCAGCCTCAACTCGTCGCGTTGCTGCTTGATTTCGCTCACCATCTTGTCGAGCGTTGACTTTTTATCTGACATCGCGGCATCCTCAATGCGTGGGAACAGACCTAACCAACACAGCGTATCCGACAAGCCGCTGGCGCAAAAGCTCCGGGGGGGCTGCGGCGTTTCGTTTGACCCGGCTTCCCTAACCGTTATCGTTCCCCCGTGGGCTGCATGGCAATCCCCGCAAATCCGTTGAATTTTGAGCGTTTTAGGACGTAGCTACTTCCAGTGCTTTGACTATCTTGCTCCATTGAATCGAGTGTCGGTTTACCGTCCAAAGTCGGTGGAGAATGGAGAAAGAGATGGGAATTTACATGCGTTGTCTGCTCGTGGCCGCAGTGATGAGCGGGGCGGTGATCTCAATGTCTTCGGAGTCCGAGGCACAGGTTCCCGTTGCGGTCTCGCCGGCCGTTCCCGCAGTGGTCGGTTACACGGCCGAACGTCGCGGCTTGTTTGGTTGGCGAGTGGTGTATCGTCCCGTCGTCGCGCCGGTTGCCGCGGCAGTGCCGGTCGCCGGGGTCGCGCCCACCGTCACGGTCGCTCGACCCGTCGTCACGGTCGCTCGACCCGTCGTCACGGTGGCTCGACCCGTCGTGACGCAGCGAGTGGTCGTCGGTTACGCACCACCGGCGGTTCCCGTGACAAGTTTCTACGCGCCCCCGGTCGGCGTCCCGGTTCCCGCACCGATCACGACCTATCGAGTCCCGGTGGTTCCGGTCGTCGGCTTCTAACGGCGCGATGAGGCAGTGGCTCTCCGTCGAGCGTCGTGTTGATCGACTCGCTCGACGGGTACGCGGGCTGATGCTGCTGGTGAGCAGCATCCGTAGCTTCGTGGACACGAGCACGTCTTGAAGACGATGCCTGTTGCCTACTCTCTGCCCATCCGCAACGGTGGGACATCCGCCTTTTCGCGGAGCCAGTTGATTGAATTCAGCAGTGGCTTGATGCGGACGATTCGTCTCTCGAGCTGATGCTTCCCCGGGAAATCGAGGACGACGAGGGCGACGACAAGGGTCAGCAGCCCCTGACCGGGGAGCAACAACATGGCGATTCCCGCAAGTAGCAAGAGCACGCCGACCACATTTCTGACAACGAAGAAGCTCAGACGCAGAATCGGATGCTCAAATGCAAATCGTGAGGTGGGTCGTCGATCCTCGGCGAAGAAATCGCTAGGAATCCGCACGACAATCCACGGGACCACGATTGCGCTGCCAATGAGCATGGCGGCCGAGGCAGCGGTTAACCAGCCAATCAAACCGGCATGCTGTTGAAACGATTCGCTCATCGCCCCATGTAAACGAATTCCAGCAGAAAAGGCCAGACGCCTG
>JARFQX010000025.1 GCA_029287555.1 Rubripirellula sp.
CAAACAATCGGCCCAACATTGTCTTCATCATGGCGGACGACCTGGGCTGGGCCGATCCCGGCTTCAATGGTGGCGACGGAACGTTAACGCCGAATATGGACAAGTTGTCCGCCCAGGGGACTCGCTTCACACAGTTCTACATGACGCCGGTCTGTGCGACGACGCGCGCGGCGCTGATGACCGGCCGCTATCCGTTTCGACAGTGGATGGATTGGCGATCTGAAGATTTCGGAAAGCCTGACTACCTGGAGCTGCTCGGGATGAAGTTGGCCCATTTGCCCGACGGGACGCCGACACGTCGCATCCACGGCCTACCCACCGAAGAAAGGACGGTGGCTGAAGCGCTCAAAGAGGTCGGATATAGCACGGCGCTGGTTGGCAAGTGGCACCTCGGCGAGTGGTTGCCCGAGCATCTTCCCATGGGCCAAGGGTTTGATCACCAGTACGGGCATTATGCCTGGGGCATCGACTACAACAATCACACGATTCCTCACAATGCGCCGGCGATCTTCTGCGTGCACGATTGGCACCGCGACCAGGAACCCGTCCTGGAACAAGGCTATGCCACGGATCTAATCGCCGACGAAGCGGTGCGGCTGATTAGCCGGCAGACCAAAGACCAGCCCTTTTTTCATTACGTCGCCTTCAATGCCATTCACGGGCCTCTGGAGGAGATCCCCCGCCACACCGATCGGCTTGACAAGCGATCCGCGGCGATCAAGTGCCTTGACGAAGGTCTCGGCCGTATCCTCGATGCCATCGAATCTCATGGCTTTGCCGACAATACGCTGGTGATCTTCACGAATGACAACGGTGGTTTGACGGCGGAGGTGAATCGTCCCTGGCGTGGCACCAAGAATACAACCTACGAAGGAGGCATTCGTGTTCCATTCATCGCCCGCTGGCCCGGCCGTCTACAAGCCGACACCATCAACGACGCGATGATGCACGTGACCGATCTGTTTCCGACTTTTGTCACGCTCGGCGGTGGCTCCTTGGACCAACCTCGGCCCCTTGATGGCATCGATATGAGCGCCGTGATGTTGGAGGGCAAACCGAGTCCACGCGAGGAGATCGTGATCGAAGTTGCCGGCAGCGTTCGCTTGCCAACGCTGCGTTTGGGTGACTTCAAACTCGTGGGCGATGAGCTGTATCACCTCGCCACCGATCTTCGGGAAACGTCCAACATCGCGTCCAAGCATCCACAATTGGTGGCGGAGATGTCAGCTCGCTTGGAAAGGGCCGCGGCTGAGCGGCCGCCACTGGGTGAGTTGCCTCGTCTGATGGACCCCGCTCTACCTTACGTCTACGGTCAGCTCGAAAACGAAGACGTGCCGGAGGCGATTCGGTCGCACGTTGACGCCATCCGAGCGACCCAACCTGAAAGCTATCCGGCTGGAACGTACCCCTGGCCCGCCGCACCGAAGGATGGCAAGGTCGTCTACACCGGAGATGGTCGGTAGTCCGCAGCGAAGCCGAACTTTGAGCTCGCGTCACCAATTCGCACACCACCTGCCCCGCCCTTCCCTCCCCTTCCCTCCCCTCCCCTCCCTGCCCGAGACGGACACGATGTTTCGACATCTGACCATCGCTCTGTTCTTCCTTGCGACTGCCGGGATGTCATCACGAGCGATTGCAGCCGATTCCGACCCGAAATTTGAGACAGATGTCCGGTGGATCCTGAAGCAACACTGCTTTCATTGCCACGGTGAAGAACCACATCCCGAAGGCGGGCTGGATCTGCGGTTAGTCCGCTTTATGAAGCAAGGTGGTGATTCCGGCGAATCGATTTCGCCGGGCGCGCCGGACGAAAGCCTGCTGCTCCAACGCATCGTCGACGGCGAGATGCCTCCCGACGAAGGGAAGCTGCTTTCAGAGTCCGAAATCGATGTGATCCGCAACTGGATTAGCTCGGGCGCCAACACCGTTCGACCCGAACCCGAATCGCTCGAATCGGAACTTCACATCACGCCGGAAGAACTAGCACACTGGGCCTACCAACCGATCACCCGACCGGGTGTTCCCAACGTTCAAAGCGTGGACGCCGTTGCCAACCCCATTGATGCCTTCCTGCTGGCAAAGCTCGAAGAGCGAGGGCTCGCCTTCAGCCCGCGCGCGAAGAAACACACTTTGCTTCGCCGCGTGTATCTGGATCTGCACGGTTTGCTGCCAACCCCGGAAGCTGTTCAGTCGTTCGGTCACGGCAGCCAAGACGATGCTTGGTCGGGAGTCGTCGACCAACTCTTAAGCTCGCATCGGTACGGTGAGCGTTGGGCCCGTCACTGGTTGGACGTCGCCGGCTATGCGGACAGCGAAGGCTACAACGACGCGGACGAGGAACGCCCGCATGCCTGGCGTTATCGTGATTATGTCATTCGATCCTTTAACGCCGACAAACCTTTTGATCAATTCATCCACGAACAACTGGCTGGCGACGAGTTGATCACTTCATCGCCCTCCAACTTGTCCTCTGCCGACGCCGAGCTTCTAACCGCGACGGGTTTCCTGCGCTTGGCGCCCGATGGGACCGGAGGCTCGGTCCCCGATGTCGAAGTCGCCCGCAACGAAACGATCGCGGACACGATCAAGATCGTTACCTCCTCTCTGATGGGATTGACAGTCGGTTGCGCGCAATGTCACGACCATCGGTACGATCCGATTTCACAGGCAGACTACTATCGCTTGCGTGCAATCTTCGAACCCGCGTTTGATTGGCAACAGTGGCGCAAACCGAAGCAACGGTTGATCTCTCTGTACACCGACCAAGACCGCGCCGCTGCAGCAAAGATCGAAGCGGAGGCGAAGAAGATCGATGCTGAACACAAGAAGAAGCAATCCGAATTCATCGCGGCCACCTTTGAAAAGCAGCTCACCAAGTTGCCCCCCGAGATTCATGAGCAAGCGCGCGCCGCTCATCGTACCCCGGTCAAGAATCGTACGAAGGAACAGAAATCGCTCTTCAAAAAGCATCCGAGTCTGAATGTGACCGCTGGCTCGCTGTATCTCTATGACCGACAAGCCGCGGATGACCTGAAGGCGCTTTCGGAGAAAGCCAGGAAGCTGCGCGGCACGAAGCCCAAAGAAGACTTCGTAAGAGCCCTGACGGAGATTGCCGGCCGCGTGCCCGTCACGCGACTCTTTCACCGCGGAGACCACGAGCAGCCGAAACAAGAGTTGCCCCCGGCGGGTCTGACCGTGATCTCCAAGGTTGCCCAGTTCAGCGAAATTGGCTTCGATGACGAAGCCCTTCCGACCACTGGGCGCCGACTCGCCTTCGCCAAACGCCTAACCGACCGCGATCATCCGTTAACGGCGCGGGTCATCGTCAATCGAGTTTGGATGCATCATTTCGGACGCGGCTTGGTGGAAACTCCCAACGATTTCGGAATCCTGGGGCAAACACCGACTCATCCGCAGCTGCTCGACTGGCTAGCAGCCGAATTCCGCGATAGCGGCTGGAGTCTGAAGCACCTGCACCGATTGATTCTGAATTCCAACGCGTGGCAACAACAAGTGCGCGCCGACCCACAGCTGATTGCCGCGGATCCGGACAACCGACTCTACGGCGGCGCGGAACTCATTCGCTTGGACGCCGAAGCGATCCGCGACACGATTCTGCAGCTCAGCGACAAACTGAACCCCAAGGCGTTTGGTCCGGCGGTCCCGGTTATGGCGGACCAAGTCGGCCGCTGGGTCATTGGCAAAGAGAATCTGAATGCGGGACGCCCCGGTGATAAGATCGATATGAAAGGCGAAGAGTTTCGCCGCAGCATCTACATCCAGGTCCGACGAAGCCGCCCGCTATCAGTGCTCGACACCTTTGACCTGCCTCCGATGTCCCCGAACTGCGACAAGCGGCGTCCATCAACCGGTGCTCCGCAATCACTGTTGATGATGAACAGCGATTTGCTCATCAACTATTCTCGATACATGGCCCGGCGGCTGCAGCGGCTCGCTGCCGATGATCCGCAACAACAGATTCGAACCGCTTGGCAACTCGTTTATTCCCGTCCGCCGGAACCAAGCGAATTAGCGCTCGCCCAACAGTTTCTTGCTGATCAAACCGCCGCCTTTTCGGCACTACCTGACTACCAATCGGAGAACGAAAAGCCGCCAAAACGCTCCGCGGCCGAAGACGCATCGGCGCTACTATGCCAGATGCTGCTCAGTTCGAACGAATTCCTGTATGTCAATTGAGAACTCATGAACCATCAAGCCTCTGACCAAGCGCGTGGCAGCCGACGCCACTTTCTAGCTGCCAATGCAATGAGTGTGAGTTCTGTCGCGCTCGCGTGGTTGGCCAGTCGCGAAGTCTGTGCTGAGGTCCAGAAGCCAAACCTCGAGCAACAGACGTTCGACACCACTCCCAAGGCAGCACCAGGCGAACCCCGTGCCAAGGCAATGATTTCGCTCTGGATGCAGGGCGGACCAAGCCACCATGACCTGTTCGATCCTAAGCCAGAGATGGCCAAGCACGACGGCAAAGTCTTTCCCGGTGAAATCAAGTACGACAATGCCGCCCAAGCAAGCTCAAAAGTATTCGCGACGCCGTGGAAATTCAAAGCTCGCGGTGCCTGCGGGATGGAGCTTTCCGAACTGATTCCGCACACCGCGTCGATGGCCGATGACATTTGCCTGATCCGATCGATGCGAACCGGAGTCAATAATCACGGCCAATCCATTCGTGCTCTGCAAACTGGACGGATCATCGAGGGTCGGCCGTCTCTGGGAAGCTGGCTGACCTACGGGCTGGGGACGGAAGCTGATAATCTGCCCGCCTTCATGGCATTGATCGATCCGGGTCAACTGCCCGTGCTGGGAGTCGAAAACTGGTCCAACGGATGGCTTCCATCGATCTATCAGGGCACGGTTGTGCGCGCCACCGAGCCGCGCATCTTGGACTTAACGCCGCCACCTCACTTGGAAGGACAATCGCAAAGGCG
>JARFQX010000042.1 GCA_029287555.1 Rubripirellula sp.
TCGGGGAACTCGTAGACCGTCAAGCCGTCGACATGTTCGTCTCGAACGAGCGTCGGGGGTTTGAGGTCTTCGATCACGACTTCCAACGCCTCTTCCAACTGCCAGGTCACGGCACACAGCAGATACTTGTCGAGCAGTGCCCGCTCTTCTTCCTGCAGCAACAGGATTTCGTCAATGGTCAAACCGACCAGGACCGCTAGCACATCGGCTGCCAACTCAGGCTGCAGAATGCCTTCGACCGGGACCCCGCGGTTTCGTTCTCGGATGGCATCGAGGCGTCGAGACACGTCGGCGTGCAGCAATTCGACCGTCTCGGTCATGACCAATCCGGGCAGCGGTTGATCGACGCGAATCGGCCCGAGAGGCCGGTCCATCTGGGCCGCCCCGACGGCGCCGCCACCAGCAAGCGCTCCGCTGATCTGTCGCACCGCCAGGAAACGCGGCGCGTACAAACAGACTCGATTGCTCGCTTCGAACTCGATGTCCCCGGCTTGATTCGTGTAGTGCACGACGGTGTCTTCCGGCTGCAGGCCCGCGATCGACTCGTCACGCCTGAGCGCTGCTTCCGGAGGATGATCACCTCCGTCGCAAATGAACTCCTGGGGATCAATCCCGTAGGCGTTCCACGGTCCGCTCTGCAATGCGTAGCCGTGGGGACCTTGCTGGCGAGGTTGACATGACAGGCAACCGTCGAGGCATCCCTTCAAGCATCCGCCGAAAATTCCTGGTTTGCATGATTGGCACCCACAGGCTGCTTGCCCGCCTCCTTGCGGTGGACATCCTGGTGGTGAACAGGGCACCTCATCGCCAACAAATGTCACGGGCGACGTGTCATCGACCTGCTGTGTGTAATCGACCTGCGCGAGCGACGGCTCACTCGACGCTGGGGAACGACTCTCACCCGTCGCCTGCTGATCGGCAATCGATGCCCGGACCGATGGTGGGCGGACCGATGGCGTGTGGACCGATGGCCCGGTTGTCTCGGGCACCCCGCCGGTGTTGGACACCGCTGGCCCGTTGATTGGTTGATCACCGATGGTGGCACATCCAGCTGTCAGCGTCAGGCAAAGGCCGAGCAGTAGCTTCATCTTCAAATCGATTCTCATGGCTGTATCGCAGGCTCGCTTTGCGCGTTGACGGTCTCGGGGTAGACGATGGGTGCCCACACCGGATAGCCAAAATAGAACTGCGGCAATAAGGCCGGGGACGACGGAGGCGCGACCGACCCGATGCGGACAATCGCGACGGGTCGCCCCAGCCGATCGGCGACCTCCAAGGGGTCTTCAAATTCATCAATCTCCAGGGGCCGGTTGGTTTCCGGCGTCTGGACCAACGGCGTCGCCGTTTGTGGGTCTTCGAGGTAGATCACTCGTGTGACCAATTGACCGCTCAGCGCCGCATCGAAGTCTTCCTGATCGAGTACGACCTCGATCGGGAATCGAATGGCCAGACCCGGTGGCGGATAGGTGCGATCGATGATTTCGATCGTGGGAAAGAGCTCGGCACCGGGCGATCCGGGGATGGCCGAGATCTGGAATCGATAGACCGCTCCGATCAGCATGCCAGCCGCCATTCTCGGACTCGCGGGAGCGAACCCGGCGCCCAACGGCAGGGCGAACTGGGTTCCCTCGGGACCGCTGATCGCGACCGGTTGCAAGTAGCCGGCGACCGGACCGCGACCAGTAAGTCTTGCCTGCCCCAGCGTCCCGGGCGGAAAGTCTCCACGAAGCAGTCGATGGGTTCGGCCACCCGGCAGGTAACCCGACGGATCCGCTGCGGTCGCCGAACCTATCGAGGTGATCGCCACCGCGACGACAGCCAAGGCGAACCTCACGGTTGTGATGATAACGTTCGGCATCACGGATTGGCCCAGGAAGAGGTTTTTAGAGGATTGGTCGGATCCAGACTTGCGAATCGAGACCAAAAGAAACGCGGTGAGACTGAATCAATCCGCACCGCGTTTCGACTTCTGTTTCAGCTCGTCCGACTACGGCTTGCAGTTCGGATCGACGAGCTCGCTTTGGTGCTGGTACAAGCCGCGTCCATTCGAGATACCGGGATGGACGTTCTGCTCGGTGATGTGCACGCGGTCCGCAGGAGCCGGATAGCTGAATCCGGGTTGCAGTCGGACGTGCATCTTCAGCTTCTCGGTCGGCCTTGGAATGTTGATGTGAGTGTGGTTACGAATCACATGCTTCTTCAGGCCAGCCGGAGCCCCCAGTGGAATGTGGGGCGGTCCCGGCAATCCGATCGGCGTTCCCGACATCGGCATGCCGTACTGAGGCGCGGTCACGCCGGCGACCATGCCTGGCAACGAGGGAGGATACTGAGCACAGTCGCCCGGGCCCCCGGCACCACCGCCGCCAACTCCACCGCAACCATCGGTCATCGAGG
This sequence comes from Rubripirellula sp., assembly GCA_029287555.1. GTDB lineage: Bacteria > Planctomycetota > Planctomycetia > Pirellulales > Pirellulaceae > Rubripirellula. The sequence goes on from JARFQX010000042.1 coordinate 2,395, forward strand.
GAGCAAACGGGGCGGGCAGACCGGCGATCGGCGGGGCCATGTAACCACCGGCACCATACGCACCGGCAGCCACACCACCGGCTCCAATCATCTCGATGTCTTTGTCACCCAAGCGGATGATGGCCAGGATCGAACCGCGACGGTCCGCTTCGACGATCGGGTCGATGCCGGGATCCAGCCGGGTGCTGACGAGCGTATCGATGCCAGCCAGGGCGGGACCTTGGAAGTCCGGATCGGGCAGGTAGATGACTTTGGTCACGAAGTTTCCAGTCAAAACCTGATCGAAGTCCTCTTCGGTGAATTGAATCGGAATCGAGTTGTGAGCCAGGAAAGCCCCGGTTCGCGGATTCGCGTAAGCAAGCTCGATCGTTGGATAAAGCTCGACACCCTCGCGGCCCGGAATGTTGGTCAACTTGACTCGGTAGAGCCCACCCTGGGGAAAGTTCTGACGAGCGGGAACCACCAACGGCTCGCTGTCAAATCCACCGCCGCCGGAAACATCGTAACGGACCTGCATTCCCTCGGGATAACCAAAGGTGACCTGCAGCGTTGGCGGCAACAGGGAAACCATGCCCGAGGTGTTCTGGACTCCGCCTCCCGGAGGAATGTTCGAGTTCAAACCACCGTTACCACCACCGGCGCCACCACCGAGCAAACCGAGGCCGAACAAGCCTCCTTTGCCGCAGCCTCCTTTGCCGCAGCCTCCGGCGCCTCCGCAGCCGGCGCAGCCCGGTCCACATTGACCATACATGGCGCCGTCCTCGGGGCCGCAATCGCCGCCGCCGCAACTGGTGCAACCCGGTCCGCAGTAGTCGACCAGGTCCAATTCGCCATTTTGCATGGCAGCGGAAGTGCCCATCGGCTCACCGATGAGATTGGGATCCGCCGCTGGGATTGCCGCGCCGGTCATTTGACCAGCTCCCATCATGCCGCCGCCCATCATCATGGGATTGCCCATCATGGGGTTGCCCATCATGGGGTTGCCCATCATGCCGGGCGCCATCGGGGGTGGGCCGAGGACGCCTGGTCCGGGCCCGCCAACACCGGGGCCCGGCTCTAGCAGTCGTTGTTCGGGTGGCAGGTTGTGGCGAACCGGCACACACCCGGTGGCGAGGATCGCCGTGGCCGCCAATAGCGACAAATGAGTGACGATTCGTTTCATCGTTTCCCCCGTTCCTTGGGTTTCTTACTCGGCCTGAGTCGTGTTTCTTGTCGTGTCTCAATCTGTGTGGACTTACCAAGCGGTTGGAAACTACGATCCGCGCCAGGTATTGATCCGTGAGGTGCGGTCGAATCGTCCCACCACCAGATCCGTGGCGGCTCGGGAACGAAATGGACCGACTTCGTAGTTGGTCATCGGCACGTCACACGCGGTATCTTTGAGAAAATCATCATAACCCGATCATGAAGACCGATCGTCACATCCCGCGAGCCTTAACCGCCGACGTGAAACTGGGCCATTTCGTCGACCGACCGGAGGACTCGAACCTTCGCTGGGCTGCGGCTCGGCCCTGGGCCAGAAGGCTGCTTGCTTACCTGATCGTTGGCTCGATCCCCCTATTTGCCGACGCTCGGTCGCTTGCTGCCCAACAATTGTCAACGCCGGGCGAGCTGCAGCCCCCAGGCCCGTCCGCGACTCCTTCGCTCCACCAATTGGCTTTCGAAGGGATGGCGGGGGAGGTTTCACGTCCCGACCGCGGCAAATCGGCTCTTGCTGCCGTCGCAGAAACTGGGCCGGTGGCCGCCAAGGCAAAGGCCGAACTGCAGCCCAAGGCGTTCGCGCGGTCCGATCCACGAGCCGTCGGACTGCTGCACAAGGTTCTCACCATGCTGGTTTACGGCCCCGCTTTTCACGCCAAAGTACGCGAAACGGTGTGGACCAATGGTCGCGAAGTGGTGGGCGTTGGAACGTATGAGCAGGCGGGCGAGGGGAGCGGCCGTTTCCAGTTGCAACTCACGATGCACGACGGTGACGGAAAGCACCGACTGCAGCAAATCAGCGACGGACGCCTCGCCTGGACGCGTAGCGAAATTGCTGGCAAGGTCACCTTGCGGCGAGTTGACGTCGGGCGACTCGACGAATGGGTCGGCAAGTCCGTCGGTCACCTCGACATCGCCCCGAGTCTGGCTGTTGGGGCCTGGGCCGAACTGCTCACCACCATCGGCCGCGACCATACCTTGAAGGTGGTCGGCGCCAGACTTGAGGGCGAACCGGTCTGGGTGCTCACCGGAGAACTCAAAGCGGATCGTCGAGCCCAGGTCATGGCCGATAGCGGACGGGACCAATGGCCCATGCTCTATCCGACTCACGTCCGGATCGCGATCCGCAGCCAACCCGATCCGTCCACCGGCTTCGGTGAATTGCTGCCCGTCCGCTTCGAGTTTTGGAGCGACCCGATCGATGCGGAGAAACCATCCGATCAGGAGGCAACCGAAACCCGCGCCGCGACTGGCCAGGGCCGACTGATTACCTTGGTCGAACTCTACTCAATCCAGCCGATCAAGCCGCCACCGGCCGAACGGTTCCGTTTTGAGAACCAGGACGCGGAGGTGAATTTTATCAACGAGACCGATCGCTACATTCGGAGCTACGGCGTGCAGCTGACCGAACGCGAACTGCGGTCGTTGCGGCGCTAGGCATGGCCGGTTCTTCGAGACGGGGCTGATCGCCGAAGTCCCTCGGTTCCCGCTTTCGGACTATCATCTTGTCGGCGTCCGAAGATTCCCCCTTTGCAGGAAAGCTCTGCTTTGTCCGCTACGTCCCGCCAAGAGTCCATCAGCCCGCCTTCCAAATGGATGGCCTGGGCTCAACTGGTTCGTCTGCCCAATGTCTTTACGGTGATCGCGGATGTTGGCGCCGCCTTTCTCCTGGTCTCGGGAGGCCCCCAGCCGGCAGCACGCTTCATTGGGATCGTCACGAGCGGCGTTGCGCTCTACTGGGCCGGCATGATTTTGAATGATGTGTTCGACGTGGAGGATGACCTCCAACATCGGCCGAAGCGCCCGCTCGCAGCCGGATGGATCCCAACGAAACAGGCCAGCGTGGCGGGTTGGTCGCTTCTGGTTCTCGGTATCGCGCTGGCGTCCGTGACCGGTTACCTGACCATTGGCGGCGTCGAAACGACATGGCTGCCCGCGGCGATCGGGCTCGCCT
>JARFQX010000082.1 GCA_029287555.1 Rubripirellula sp.
CAACCAAGCTTCCACTGATCATTCGCTTTGGGAACCTTGTTGACCAATCGACGATTGATCAGATCGCGAATTACCGCAAAGACCGAATCGCCTTGGTCGGCGTCAGCCATAACCAAATGCAGAATCTTCAATCTGAAATTCCCGTTCATGTCATCCACAACGCGATCGATCCAAAGCAATACTCATTTCACAGCGAGGCAAGCTCGCCCCCTTACCTTGCTTTCCTCGGAAGGCTAACGCGAAACAAGGGGATCGACCTGGCAATTGAAGCGGCAACAAGAATTGGAATGCCTCTGCGAATCGCTGGAAACGTTCCGGACTCGGAGCCAGGTGCGCGAGAGTTTTTTGAGTCAGAGGTCGAGCCACGACTCGGTGGTGATATCGAGTGGATCGGGCCGGTTGGAGACAAAACCAAGAACGAATTGCTAGGTGGTGCCACTGCATTGCTTTTTCCAATTCAGTGGCCCGAACCATTTGCCAACGTCATCGTGGAATCATTGGCTTGCGGCTGTCCCGTAATCGGTTGGAATCACGGTTGTGTTCCCGAAGCAATCACTCATGGTAGGACGGGCTATGTAGTTAACTCGATGCCCGAGTTGCTCCAAGCGGTGTTGCGAGCCAAGAACCTCGATCGCCAGCAATGTCGCGACGAAGTCGAACATCGATTTAGCTCAGAGAATCTTGTTGACCAATATGTCGAGTTGATGGACGGCCTGATTCGCTGTCCGCTGATTCCGGGCAAACAACTGGCGTTGTAACCCTTACTGTAAATAGCAAACCGAGAATCGCAGAATCCTTGATGCCTTGTTAGCATCAGGGCAGGTGGTGCCCACACGAATGTCAATTCTTCACATACTCGTCTCGCCCCGAGCAGAAGGTTGCCCACGTCTAGCTTTGGACCTGATCGACCAGGAACGTCATCAGGCTGGCGACCAATCTTTTGCCGCGTTCCTGGTGGATCAGCCGGACGATCTATCGCCGGAGTTTCGTCGTCGTTGTCGGTCCGTGCACGTCTTGGGTTCAGTAGTTGATTCATGACAAGACACTTGCTCCATGTCGTTTTTGGTTCCCAACGTGGCGGGTGTGAGACGAATGCACAAGTACTCATCACGTGTCTTCCTTGGGTCCAGCATCGGGTCGTAGTGCTTGGCGATGGCGGACCGATGTGCGAGGACTGGAGACAGGCTGGTGCTTCCGTTGAAGTCCTAGGTCAGGATGCGGCGACTCTTCGCGGTGCGGCGCGGGCTATCCAACGCATCATTGCGAGCGAGCGCCCGTCGGCCGCGATACTTTGGCATGGGCTTGTGCGCTTGCCTCAACTCATCCACGTCCTGAATCCGCTGCGAATCCCGGTCGCAGTACACGGTGGAAACCCCGCACACTCCATGTCGAAGACCACCGATGTGAAATTCCTTCTGCTCGAACAACTTTACTCGCCACAGGGCCCCCTGCCGACCTATATATGCTGCTCCGAACACGTCGCGGCGTCGTTTGACTCGAGTGCATACCTACGGCGTTTCCCAAGAAGAGTGATCTACAACGGAGTCCGTGCCCGAACAACGACGATGCATCGGCCTCGAGCCCTCTCGTCGAACGATACGCCCGTGATTGGAATGGCGGCGCGATTGGATTCCATCAAGGATCATGCGACGCTTATACGCGCGATGGTGAGTGTTCGGCGGCAATTACCATCCGCGATATTGGAACTTGCAGGTGATGGAGAACTTCGCAACTCTCTCGAGAAGCTCGCACGACAACTCGGTGTGGCTTCCTCCGTAAGATTCCTGGGAGAAGTTGCCGATGTTTATAGCCATATGACGCGGTGGGATCTCTTTGCTTATGCAACGACAGAGCGTGAAGGGCTCGGAAATGCCTTAGCAGAGGCGATGTGCTACGGCTTGCCCTGTGTTGCCACCGATATCGGTCCGATGCGCGAGTTTGCTGGCGACAAATTTGCCGTCAGGCTCGCTCCGCCAGGCTGCCCAGACTCACTTGGAAAAGAGTGTGTCCGTCTACTATTTGACACTGACCAGCGAAAAACCATGGCTACAGGAGGGAACGCTTTTGCATCAAAGCGATTCAACCCCGTAACGAACGCTCTACAGTATTCGCGAGTGCTCAATCTGAGTAGCGACAGTCTCTCATCCGCAGTGCTCGACGTCACCCACGATACACTGCCTGCGTGAGCTTGTATTCAGTTCGTTTGCAAGTTGCGTGGAGTGTTGCGGCGCGGTCCTGCCAACGTGGGTTCCGAGCGAAGAAATCTCACGGGCAACTCAGTTCTTCACCGAGAGCCGTTTCGCTCTGGTAAACCTGCTATTCGAGCATGTGAGCATTGCGACCCCGGGGATATATACCGATGGCTAATTTGTTTGACACGCGACGCGCGTGTTGCTTTGGTAAACCTCACGATCTCTTCTTCTCACGAGGGTGACGCCTTTGTTGAATCTCAGAACAAGAACAAAACGTTGGCTTTTCCCCAGCGAGATAAGACCTTGCAAAGTGAGACGTGGTCCTTTTCGGGGTTCAGTCTTCCTAGCCAATCCGCAGCACTCCCTACGGTACATATGGGGGCTTTACGAGCACGAATTAAATCCGTGGCTTAAGAAGGTAGTGCCGAAAACCGGGATGCTGTTCGATGTTGGGGCCAATCACGGCTATTTTTCTTTCGGCGTCGCCGCCCATTGGAGGCGTATGAAAAGAACAGGCTGCATCGTCGCGTTCGAGCCGCAAGACTCAGTCGTGCAGCGAATGCTTGAGTCCCGATCACTGAATCAACTCAGTGAAGAGGATCTAATCATTCACCAAACAATGGTTGGACACTGTGTATCCGAACAGGCGACCTGCCTCAATTCGGTCTTGGCATCGTTGCCACACCCGATGAGAAACGTACCCACCCTCGTCAAAATTGACGTTGAGGGTGCGGAACTAGAGGTGTTGGCTGGAGCGACCCACATGATCACCGCTGGAAACTTCTTTTGTGTTGAGGTGCATAGCTTGGCGCTGCTGCAAGAGACCAAACGATTCTTCTCGGAGCACTCTCATCAAGTGGATGTAATTCATCAGCATTCGCTACCGTTCATTGGCAGAGAAATGCGTGACGAGGAAAACTATTGGGTGATATCAACGTGTTAGAGGGGCAATACGTTACCGCATTTGCCGGTCGGCGGGACTCCTATCAAGTACCGCTTGCCTTGTGTGAGTCGAGTCGACTTGCAAGTTTTGTAACCTCGTATTACTACAAAAAAGAGGACTCAGCCCTGAACTATAGGCTTGAGTCAGTATTGCCGACCTCTTTGACGGCTCGCCGCTCGAGCGGCATTCCTGATTCGTTGGTGCGGTCGTTGTGGCGAACGGAGTTGTACGAGCAGTTGGGGCGGCGATTGGGGTGCGCTAGTCACATGTACTGGAAGCGGATCGGTCTCGCGATTTCCAAAGAAGCAGCCCGGATAGCCACCAGACATCGCGCCAATCTGCTTCTCTACGAGCCGTACGCTAGCTACGCTTTCAAGGCTGAGTATCCGCATCACGCACCCAAGAAAGTGCTGTTTCACTTTCATCCTCATCCACTACTTGAGCGCGAGATCTATGCTCTAGACCGAATTCGGCATCCCATTTCGGGCGACTGGCTCGTAAATGATGCGGGTGGCTTGTTGCAGCCATCAGAATCTGAGCATGTGTGGAAGTACGCGGACAAAATCATCTGCGCCAGCAGCTTCTGTAAACGCAGTCTCGTGCACGTGGGGGTGGATGAGAGGCGAATCAGCGTCATCCCCTATGGCGTCGATTGCTCGAACGACATTCCGATAAACCCTTCGAAATCTGGCTTTCACGCGGTTTTTGTCGGGTCTGGTATTCAGCGTAAAGGCCTACACACGCTATTGGCGGCATGGCGAGCTGCTAAACTTCCTCGGACAAGCAAGTTAACGATCATTGCAAGGACGATCGATCCATTGATGGAAGAGATCGCTTCAACAACTCCTAACGTACAGTTATCCCGAGGCGTAAGTTGTAACGACCTGGTGAGCACCTATCGGGCGGCCGACCTCCTCGTCGTACCGTCGCTTGTGGAGGGATTTGGGCAAGTTTATCTGGAAGCGCTGTCCCAAGGCTGCCCCATTTTGGGCACGCCGAATACCGCGGTGCCAGATTTAGGGAGCGAGGTCGATGGTGTCTTCTGTGTGCCCGCATCCGACGTTCATTCGCTCGCCGAAATGCTACAGCGACTCGCAGGCGAGCTTGCGGGGAACTTGCAGATTCGCGAGCGAGCCTCGCTCAATGCTAAACGCTTCTCATGGACCAGGTTTCGTGCAGGGATAGTTGATGCGTTGTCGTAATTCGGGATCGCAGGGCAATTGTCTCGACAGAACGATTGTCATTCTTGGTGATGCGACCGATCCCCGGGTTCACGGCGGAATTCCGCACGCCTTTCTCGCCGCGGCAAGAAGGCGGGCCTTCGCGCACCATGGCGCCGAGTTAGACTTGCGAGGCATGGCATGGCCGCGTCGCAATTGGAACGCGTTGCGTCTCGTCCGTGGGCTGAAATGCGGTGGATTTCAATACACCGCGTCCTTCCTCGATGCGGCCGAGAACAGCCTCTCAGATCATGTGCTCTCAGGCGAGATCCTCAGTTTTTCGCAGCACTTTCCACGTGCAGAGACCGTGCAGCGAGCCGGAGGTCGTATCAGCTACTATCTGGATGCGACGTTGACTCAACTAACATCGGGACGCGGATTGGATGTGCGAATCGGCGATGATGTGCGAGATGAAGTGCTTGCAATCGAGCGAAAGAACTATGATTTGGCCGATCGCTTGGTGTTTTGGTCAAACTGGGCGGCGTCAGCGGCAATTGATGAGTGCGGCGCAGACAAACGGAAGGTCTCTGTGATCTTGCCCGGCGCGAACCTGGAGCTTCCGACCGCATGGAATCGCAAGGAAGCACTCGGACGCCCTGGCAAAGATCGTGACTTTGTGCTCGGGTTTGTCGGTAAGGATTGGCGGCGAAAGGGCTTGCCCCTACTTTGTGATGTGCGGGACATCCTTGCTCGCCGTGGTTGGCGCGTTCTCGTGCGATGCGCCGGCATGGCTCCCCGCGCGTTACGAAAACGCACGGGCGTCGAGTTCGTGGGATATATTGATAAAGCTGTCGACCCGATCGCATTTCCGAGTCTTCTTGCGTCATGTGACTTGGGATGCCTGTTCTCACATCGCGAAGCGCTAGGTCTGTCGACGCTTGAGTTCCTGCGGGCGGGAGTTCCCGTTGCGGGTTTCGCAATCGAAGGGCCTGCGGAAACGATACCACCCGACGCTGGACTTCGCTTCGCGCCACAAGATTCAGTGGGTCAAATTGCGGATCGATTTGAATCGTATCTCGCAAGCCCATCTCAGCAGCTTGCGTATAAGGAGACGGCCCACAAGTGGAGTCGGGTCATGACGTGGGACCGATGCGTGCTAGATTTTGAGGAGTTGTGGCAGACTGGCAAGATTGCCCACCCTGTAAGACTGGTGGGAACGAATAGGTAGCCCGGGGACTCTGCGAGATGGTGAAAGAAGGTGTGAATATTCTGCATGTGTTGAACACGCCGCGCGCGGAGGGGACTCCCAATCTCGTGCTAGATTGGTTGTCGGTCGGCTCTCAGATGAACCTACGACAATCCGTTGTAGTGTTGAATAGTACACCCACAGACTTGACGGATCGACTCCGAGATGCGGCTGAAAGGTATGTTGAACACGACCTGTTCTCGTGCGGAAGGAAGAAGTTCCCTCTTATAAGTCGCGCTGTGTACCGCGCCGCAAGAGAATCCGCTGCTGACTTGGTGGTCTGTTGGCCGACAGGCTTTGCAAACTGGGCATGTGTCGGAGCACGATTGGCCGGCGTGAAACGATTGCTCGTCCACTCAGGAAATCCAGCGACTCGTGGCCTAAGGGCTGATTGGATGGCCAGGTATTGCTTTTGGCCGCTACAGGCGATCAATGCCAGGGTGATATGCTGTTCGGACTACGTTCGGGATCAGGTTCGAGCCATCCCACTGATACGCAAGAGTATGTTCCATACCGTCTGGAACTGCGCACGAGTATCCGGGGTTTCCGAACGTGCGGCTGCAGCGCGGTCAAGCCGCAGAGAGGACTCATTGGCGTCGCGTCCCACCATCATCATGGTGGCAACTTTCGAAGACCACAAGGATCACCCCATTCTAATCCGGGCACTACCTCATCTGATCGAGGACTATCCGGACTTGCGTCTGATCTTAGTGGGCGACGGGTCTCGTCGCGCCGAGCTTGAGCGACTGGCCCAACAGGCTGGTGTAGCTCATGCCGTGGACTTCATGGGAACTCGCATGGACGTCCCGGAGCTTCTCGGAGTTGCCGACGCTTTCGTTTTTGCCACAACGCCACGGGAAGGCCTTGGAACCGTATTGATCGAGGCACTTGCGGCGGGCCTTCCCGTGGTTGCATCTGACGTACCCGCCTGCCGAGAACTGCTTCAGAACGGGGCTCGAGGATCCCTGGTTCCCGCCAATAACCCGATCGCCCTTGCGGAGGCGGTATCGGCGACGCTGCGTTCTGCCGGAACGAATTCAGGTCAACGAACGAGTGGCCAGAACTTCGCACGTTCTTTCACCCCTCAAAAGATGATATCTGAGTATCTCAAGCTAGTCGGAATCGAGGTTCCTCATGCTTGAGTATGGGGCCGGCATTCCTCTCGCACTCTTTCTGCCAATTGCAGTCTGTGGTTTCCTCGTCACCGAGGGTCTGCTGAATTGGCGGGAAGCGTGGGCTAAGCCAGCGTTGACGGTTTACGGGACGATCTTCATCTGGTATCCGGGCGATTTTCTGATGGCCGGGACGGCGGGCTACCGGATTTTCACGGATGCTGCCATCAACATTGCGTTATTGCAGGTATCAGCTTGCCTTCTTTTGATACGTTGCTTCATCCCATCAGCTGTCGCGCGGTGCACACGCGGATTGGACGCAACGTCCGCTCCCGTGTCTCTGTCGGCAGCATGGATGAAAGCGATTTTGATAGCAGCAATTGTCCTGTGGTTCATGTTGCTCGCTGCCGCACTCGCGCGACTTCAGCAGCATCGCAATTTTGACGAAATGTGGCCAGCAATATTCTGGCCGCCACTCTACCAGCAAAAAGTATCCATGTTCGGTCACTCCGGACGCGGAGCGGGAGCATCGTTTATTTGGGCAGCGATGGGCTATATCCAGCGTCTCGACTATGCCGTCTTTGGCGTGATCGCGGTGCTCGGTCGGGGCAAGATCCGCGTCGTCGCTCTATTGATGATGGCACTCTCATGGCCATACATCTTTTTTGATCGAATGCGTAACGTCATGCTGGCGGTGTTGCTGCCTGGCGTTGCAGCGTTTTGGGTTTCCTCCACACGGCCCATCGTCGTGAAAATCATAGTCAGCTTGATTCTATTGCTGGTGTTGGATCATTGGTTCAAGGTCGTTCTCGTTTATCGACTTAAAGCCGATATGGGTGCCTTCGTCTCAGTCCATTCAATGGCCGGGACTCGGCATCACGGGCTCGATATGCTCAAGGAACTGTGTTACATCAACACATTTGTAGACGATGGGACGTACACACCGAATTTCGGCCGCCGCTATTTTGCCGAGGCGGTCAACTTTGTGCCTCGGTCACTTTGGCCCGGAAAGCCTGACATTGGGCTCGATTATGCGATTGCGCGCGGCTTCGGCGCAAACAATCGGCTGGGTGTTCGCGTCACAATCGCAACCGGCCTCATTGGGCAGGGGGTTGCGAATTTCGGGAGAATCGCGGGGACCGTGTGCGTCGCTGGATTGTGTGCGTGCTGGATCGGCTTTTTGTCACGACTCTGGCTTCAACGACAGTCAGTTTTGCGATTGTTGTTATTCATGCTAGGCCTCGGCATCACATTCAACTGCGGGCGTGACATTACGTTGCTCGTGTTGTTTCCCTTCGTGTTCGGTTACATCATCGTTCGCGTCTGGGAACGATACGGAAGGCGACATGCACTGCCGGGGCTCGGTGGCAACTCGCATCTCGCACCATTGGAAAACGCGGTCGAATGAGTCGTGTCTGGATTGCCCACCTGAGCTACGGCCCGATGCATGTTGCTCGGCTGGATGCTTGCCAGAACCACGCTTCACATCGATACATCGCTGTCTCTGCGTCTCAGTCGCAAAGGGACTACGGCTGGGAACGTCAGGGCGACGATCGAATCGTAGCCTTGGAGGCGGAACGAGATTTTGACGATGTTCCTGCCGCAGAATGGAATGCAAGAATCGCGGCACTATGGGAAACCGCTCCGCCGGATGTTGTCTGTGTGGCCGGGTACTCTCATTCCTCTATGCTCTCGCTGATACGCATCTGCCTCGACCGACGGGTGCCCTGGGTCGTCATGGGAGATAGCCAACATGTTGATCGCCGACGCTTTGTTTGGAGAGAATACCTGAAGGCGAGGGTTGTCCGGTCAGCTTCATCTGCATTGGTTGCTGGCACTCCCCATGTCGACTACTTTCATTCACTTGGTGTGAACAGGGATCATATCTTTACAGGATACGACGTTGTCGATAACGCGTACTTCGCTAAGAGAGCGGAGTCTGTGAAGGACTCGGAGCTTGGGTTTCTGCTCACCTGCAGTCGGTTTCTTCCGAAGAAGAACTTATTTCGGGTTCTTTCAGCGTATCAAGCGTACGTCCAGATGTGTGAGCAGCGATCCGGCTCGCATTGCCGGGACTTCGTACTACTGGGGGACGGAGAACTCCGTTCGGATTTGATCGGGCATGCAACGCGTCTCGGGCTGCGTGTTCGTTCCGATACCTGTCTCGAGGAAGTTAGAGATCATGCCAAAGCCGGAGGCAAGCCGACGATCTTTCTGCCGGGTTTTCGCCAGATACATGAACTGTCATGGTATTACGCAAACGCGGTAGCACTCGTCCATGCGAGCACGAGAGAACAATGGGGACTTGTGGTAAACGAGGCGATGGCGAGCGGGCTTCCCGTGATCGTATCGCATCGATGTGGCTGTGCGATGGACCTTGTGCGCGATGACGTCAATGGATGGATCTTTGAACCCCGTGACGTCGATGCACTTGCGGAATGTATGTTTCGAGTATCGATCATGCCGGATTCGATGCGATCCAAAATGGGGCTTGCAAGTAAAGCGATCATTGAAGAATGGGGCCCCGAGCGGTTCGCTGATGGTATCGGTCAGGCGGTCGACTGTGCACTTCGTACTGGCCCACGTTCTTCGACGTTTTTAGACCGAGCACTCGTGGCGACTCTACAGCGGCGATGAAAATCGGGTTTCTTGTCGATTCGATTTCGCGACGCTCGGGTGGCCTGTACGAAGCAAACCGGCAGCTGGCGAAACAATTAGAGTCCCAGTCCACACAGGTTCAAGTCTTCGGTGTCCGAGACTCGCATACCGAAATGGATCTGAAAGGGTGGAACGGCGTATCGGTAACGGTTGCTCAGGGGCTTGGCTGGCGTCGATTCGGTTACTCTCGCGACCTCGCTGGTTTGATCGATGCGTCGATGCCTGACGTACTTCACTCGCATGGATTGTGGACATACTCTTCACATGCGTCGCTTCAGTGGCATCGGCGCTCAATGCGGCCCTTGGTTATTCATCCTCACGGTATGCTCGACTTTTGGGCCGTCGGTCACGCATCACTGAAGAAGCGGGTTGCCGGATGGATGTTTGAGTACCGGCATTTGAAGCAAGCTTCATGTATTCGGGCCCTTTGTGAAGCGGAAGCTCAGGCGATTCGGGGCTTTGGGCTTCGAAATCCAGTCGCAATCATTCCCAACGGAATTCACCTGCCGCGGGAGGAGTCACTCGCTCCTTCCGCGAGCACGAGCGAGGTGAATGAAGAAGTGCTACCGGGAGACGGCGGCAAGCGGACTCTGTTGTATCTAGGAAGAATTCACCCGAAGAAAGGGTTGGAGAATGTCTTGAACGTTTGGACGGTGAATCGATGGCACGACCAAGATCTGCGGCGTTCCAAAGTCTCGGTTCAGCAGGGGGAGTGGCGAGTTGTGTTGGCTGGGTGGGGTGGGCTCTCGCTCGTGAATGCACTGACGCGTTGGGCGAGTGCGCGCGGGAGT
>JARFQX010000130.1 GCA_029287555.1 Rubripirellula sp.
CCGCGTACTCCGTGATCCAAATGATCTTGAGGCGCGAAGTCTGATGCAACTTGGCGCCTGCTTTGCCGGGATGGCGATCGAAACCTCGATGCTCGGTGCGGCCCACGCAACCGCCAATCCACTGACCGCACGATATGACATCACACATGGACAAGCGGTCGGCCTCATGCTCCCCGCGGTGATTCGAATGAATGGGGCGGAGCATGCGGATTGGTACGCGGAGTTGCTTCGCGAAGTCGATCCAACCGCTCCGGTCGACGGGGCACCCGATCGGCTTGCCAGCATGGTGACATCGTGGTTGCGTGAAGCTGGTCTGGCCACCTCGTTCGATGAGCTGTCGATTCCGTCCTCGGGCATCGATACCTTCGTCGAAGACGCGCTTCGGCAATGGACCGGCACATTCAATCCCGTGCCGCTCGACGCGACGCGAACTCGTCAGTTGTATGGTTCGGTGACGTAATGAACCGATGACGCACCGATTTGCGGAACGAGCCAACGTGATCCACAATAGAGACGACTCACCGACCTTCGACTCCCCACTGCTCAGTCTCCGCTTTGTGCGGGATGCGATTGGTCGTCATCGCCTCTAGTTGACAGCCCCATGCTTGGTGGTCGGGCCCCAATCTGCCGACTTCTTTCTTCCCTTTTCAAAATGTGTCAGACTCGATGTCTTCTCCGGCGGAACGCGATTCGTCTTCGAACCCTCAGGCCCTGGGCTCGGAACTCAGCCCGCTAAGGGGTGGACATTGGCGTGAAATCAAGCCCGAGGAGCTGAGTCGAGAAAGCCCCTCGGCCGAGGACTTAACGCCGCGGTCACTCGGTGAGTCAGGCGTCGCATCCGGCACGTCCGCGCCGGCCGTCCAACCCGAAATCGCGTCGCCACCGCACGCGACCGTCGATCCAAGACCGGAGGCGCCCAAGATTGTTCGACTCGAGCGGCGTCAAGAATTGGAACACCATCTCAAAGGAAGCCCGACCGACCTGGATTCCTACATGGAACTCGGCCGGATCTACCGCGCGGAGGGAAGACCAGCCGACGCTCGACGCGTTTTTCAACAAGCCCTGCAGATCTTCCCCGACGAAAGCCAACTGCTTTGGGAACACGAAGAAGCGATTCTCGCACGATCACTGCAGCAGTTGCGTGAAGTGACCGACATCGCCCGGCGCCTCGATACGGCGGAAAGCGATCGCGAGTTGAAGCGATGCCAGAACGATTGGGCCTGCCGACGCATGGACGTTTGCCGGGCCAGACTTAACCGAGATCCCTCACTGCATCACCTCCGCGTTGTCCTTGCGGAGGCCATGTACGACGCGGGCCTGCATGAAGGGGCCATGGAGGAGCTGCAACCGGTGCTCGAACACGATGAGTTTTCGCCGACGGCCTACCTGATCCAGGGAAAATGTCTGTTGGAGATGAGGAAGGATGTTGAAGCGATGGCGTCCCTGCGCGGCGCGGCGCTGCGTCGGTCGGTGGTAGCACCGCCGCGAGTCCGCGTCGCCGCCCTGCGGTTGCTTTGTGAAACCGCCGAGCGTCTGGGAGTCACGCTGACCCTGGCTCAATACCGACAACACCTTCACAAAGCGGAACAGGATCTGGCTGAACCATCAGCAAGAAGCCAACAGCCCGCACGGGGAGGAGCGCAAGCTGAACCAATTGGCGATCAGGGCGGGGCAGGGCATTCAGAAAGTGGTAGTGACCGGGATCACGGCAACGGAGTTCCTTCGGCCTCCGCCGACAGGGAAGACAGATGACAACCGATTTTTTCTTAACCGGGGGAGGGACACGTCGATGAGCCAAGCCGTCGTCGATCCAGAGCAATTGCGTCAGTTTGCGGCCCATTTGCATCGATTTGCCGAAGAAATGAAACAACGATCCAGCGGTTTAGCCTCGCAGATGAACCAGCTGGAGCAGACCTGGCGTGATGAGCAGCAGCATAAATTCTCCGAAGAGTTCACGACTCAAATGCGTCAACTCTCAAGACTGATTCAAGCCACCGAGCAACACGTTCCCTACTTGCTGCGCAAGGCTGAGCAAATCGACGCTTACCTGGGACGGTAATGTCAAGAAGCAACGTCCGAAATATCGACTCGCTGGAAGATTTTCACGCGGGCTTGATCCGTCTGTCATCCGAATGGCAAGAGACGGCCGAAGAGATTCGGATGTTGGTGCGGCGGGCCGAGGCGCACTTCTCGGATCAGTTGCCATCCTACTGGCGACAGCAGCTGCAATTGGCCGAGCGAGAATTGAACGAGGCGCGAGACAACTTGGCCACCAAGCGGGCGGCGGCTCGTCCCGGTGACCGGCCCAAGGCCACCGAGGCGATGCAGCGGGTGCGAGCGGCCGAGCAGCGGCTTCGGCTTTGTCAACAAAAACAGCGTGATTGCCGGACGTGGTCGTTGGAAATTTCCCGACAATGCGATGCCCTGTTGGGCCCGCTCGCCGACGTGGTCGAACACTGCGAAGTCCTTCTCCCCGAGGCGGCCCGCGAGTTACGAACGCTGATTGATCAACTGCGGGTCTACGCCGAGCAGCCCCCGAAACGATCGTGAGGTTGGTAAGCGTGCTTGGGAAGGAATCCACAGGGACTTGAGAGTCGATCAGACGCGGGGAAGAAGTTGAGAGTTGGCGGGCGGTTCATCCTTCTTCCTTTGCGACTCCCCATCTCCCGCGCCTCGGCGTGAATTTTCCTTCCTCGCTGCCGACTTCGATCCAGTCGTTTGCGATCGGGAACCCGTCTACCACTTGCACAATTCCCTTGTCACGGGCCAAGCTAGTGCTTTGTCAGAACTCAAAAATGGGGTTGGGTCGGGAAAAGGGGTCAGACACCAAAAGTGCGAAGCACCCGAAGGGCCGTTCCGGCTTTTGGTGTCTGACCCCTTTTCCCGGGCACCCAAAATCCAAGGTTTAACAAAGCACTAGTCAGTGGCGGCCATTCAACGAGAAGCACCAGAGCATGAGTGTGACTGAAACCGATATTTTCGAGCGTCTTTCCCAGTTTCGTGACGATCCGTCGGAAATGCTGGAGGAAATGATTCGTCACTTCCGCCAAGCGCGAAAGCCGATGGAGCTTTTTGAAGCATTGAAGATGCGGGTCCGAAACCAGCTCGGGCTTCCCTTGATCAGCCAGGAAGGGGAAGCGGCGCGCCCCGAGGAAGTGGAAAGGCAGCTGGAGCTTGGCCTGCTCGACGCCTGCCGCGAGGCTGGGACAATGTTGATCGAGGATGGCCGCGTCGCTGACGGTTGGATGTATCTCCGACCGACGGGCGATACGGAGCTGGCCAGAAAGCTGCTCTCGGAGATCGAAATCGGCGAAGAGAATTACGACGAGATGATCCAAGTGTTGCTACACGAGGGCATCGATGTGGCACGTGGCTACCAGGCAGTGCTGGATCATCAGGGGACGTGCAATAGCATCACTCTGTACGAACAATCGCTAGCCGGAAGAAGCAAACCGGACCGTGAGGCCGCCGCGGCTCGACTGCTGGATCATCTCTACGATGAATTGACGTCGTTGGTCCGGGGAGACATTGCGCGGCGCGAGGCCCCCGCGGGCGAGGAGGAATCGCTGCATGACATGATCGAAAAACGGCGCTGGATTCTTGCCGATGGCGGCTACCATCTGGACACGACTCATCTCGCCTCAACAGTGCGGATCGCGTCGGTCTTGAATGACCCGGGCGAATTGCGAAAAGCGTGGGAGCTGACCCAATACGGCCGCCGACTGCACCACCAATTCCAGTACCCGGGCGAGGAACCTTTCGTCGATTTCTATCCCGCTTACGCGACCTTCTATTCGATCCTGCTCGGTGAGAACGTCGACGCGGGGCTGAAGGTCTTTGAGCGAAAGGCTCGGACGACCGACGTCGGCGAGCATGGAACAGGAGCGATCGAAACGTATGTCGACCTGCTGGACCGAGTGGGCCGACACGGTGAAGCGATTGAAGCGGCCATTGAGTTGGTCCCGGACGAAGTTCCACCGCAGCGGATTGTCCCGATGCTGCTGGAGATCGCTTCCCGTGCGAGCGTCGCGGGAGACGAGGAAGGCTACTCCCAGATCGTCGCCTACTGTCAAAAGCATGGGGATCTGCTCGGTTACGCCGCGGTGCTACACGCCGCCCGAGAGCCGGGGTGAGGCTGATTCAAAGGTACATTCCGACGAACCCGTCGGAAGCGTCACTCTGAGCTTGGACCGCTTTGATCCGCTCCTCGGTCTTGGCCAGATCGCCCGCCTCAATGTAGCGGTCGAATTCCACCATCAGGGCATGTTGCACGCTTTCGGAGAGAAAGCCTACGACCGGTTCGCTGAGCCACCCACAGGTTTCGCCTTGAAGCTTGACCTGGATGTCAACGGCTTTGGTATGACGATCCTCGGGGCCAGTGAGCACCGTGCCCTCAAAACCGAAGATCACCGTGCCAATTTCGGAATTGTTCGTCAGATGATAGGCGCACGAGCCACGATGCACGTAGTAGGCATTGTGGCTTCCATGCTTTTCAATCGCTTCTTTCACCCGCAGCACAAACTGCTCGTACGCCGGCGACGCATCCATCGGCACATCCAATCGAGTGACGCTGCGCAGCGGCAAGCAATCAAACTCGATCTCCACCCATTGTCCGGTCATGTCCATCCTCGCTCGGTTCGAACAACTTGCGCCGCGGCGCTCGTGCGACGACCAGTTTAACGATTTCGGGACGGGGCTGCGACAGAAAGGGAGGGAGGGCGAGT
>JARFQX010000329.1 GCA_029287555.1 Rubripirellula sp.
ACGCGTGGTGTGCCACGAGCACCGTCCAACTGCTAAGTGCGGCGGCTCGAGGTGGCGTCCGGCGATTCGTCTTGGCATCGACCAGTGCCGCCTATGGGGATTCGCCGTTTGTTTCGAAGCGGGAATCGGATCCCACCGCTCTGCTTTCGCCCTACGCGGCGGCCAAGTTAGCGGCCGAGGCCTATTGCCAGGCGTTCGTCCAGAGCTTCGAGTTGGAAACGGTCATCCTTCGCTACTTCAACGTGTTCGGTCCGCGGCAGGATCCGCAGAGCGAGTATAGCGCGGTGATTCCCCGCTTCGTTTCCATGATTCTTTCGGGAAGCCGACCGATCATCTACGGCGACGGGCAACAGTCTCGCGACTTCGTCTTCGTCGGTGACGTGGCCAAGGCAAATCTACTGGCGGCAACGGTGCCCGGTGTCTCGGGAGGCGTCTTCAATATTGGCAGGGGGGAACGAACGACGCTGTTGGAGTTGCTCACGAGTCTGCGTGAGATTTTGGGTCAGGGGATTGAGCCGATCCATGAGCCACCTCGGATCGGCGACGTCCGCGATTCGCTCGCCGACATCACGCAGGCCCGTCGACGCCTCGGCTTCGAACCCGACGTGACGATTGCCGAGGGACTCGCGCGAAGCGTCGACTACTACCGCAGCGTGGTTGAGCCCGCGTCGGCGGCATCGACGCCCCGGTCTTGAACGCTGTCAAAATCGGACCTTTCGCGACAACCGATCGTTTGCGGATCCAACCCAGGGGAGATCACAGGGCCTCCTGCGAAACGCTCCATGGAGTTTTCGGGTCGTGAGTAGACTACGCAATACTCGTCGGTCCGATCTCTTCATAGACTCTTGCGTTTCGGTTTGGTCATGCGATTTTCGTTGCATCCTCTATTGGCAAGTGTTGCGTTGCTCTTCTCGATGTCGCACGCACATGGCGAGATCGTTTATGACGAAGCGATGATGGGAGAGTTGTCGGAAGACAATACGAGGCCCACACCGATCTTCTTCCAGGTCCAGCCTGGGACCAATACGGTGGTGGGTGAGATCGTTTCGGGGACGGCCGATATCTTCACGTTTGAAATTGCCGAGGGATACCAACTCAGCTCATTGGTGCTTTCCGCTTACGATCCGCCCGCCGATCGGATGTTCGTCGCAATGTCTGCCGGAGATCAATTCCCCAGTTCATTCGAGGACGTCAACGATCCGTTCCTTCCAGATACCAGCGAGTGGTTGGGGTCATTCCTGGTGGGCGGCGCCAACTTGAACAATGACGTTCTTGGTCTCGTTGGAGGGGACCAGAACCTGGGAGGCACCGGGTTCACACCGCCGCTGGGATCCGGTGATTATTCCTTCTACATCCAGCAGACCGGTGCCCCGACGAGTTATTCGCTCGATTTCAACGTGACAGCGGTTCCCGAGCCTTCGATGACTTTTGCTTGCGGCTTGGCGTTGGTCGGCGTCATCGGCTATCGCCGTGTCCGACGCGCGTCTCAAGGGTCAGCCGTGCATACCGCAGCGTGAAAAGGCTCGACTAAATCTTTTCGGCTGCGGCGATTCGCTGCCGATACTCGCTCAACCCGTGCAGGGCGTGGTACAGCACGCCGCATTCGAGGTCGGTTCCCTCGCACTGCTCGAGTACCTGGCACAACCGCCGGACGCTTCGCTCGACCCAGGGCTCGGAGAGCGTTTGGTCGGAGGCGGCAAAGGCGAGAAACTCCAGTACATGGCCGGTGGTCCCCAGCGTCTCGCCCAGGTCGCGCGTCCATCCGGGGCGATGCAAATAGGCGACCGAGAAGGAACCATCGGGATTCTGATTGCGACGTGCCAAATCGATCGACTCGTTGATCAATTCCTCGGCTTGCTTCCAAACGCCAGTCACTGACCTCCCTTCCGCCCGACGTTTCTTGAGCGACATGGCGAGTCCAATCAAGCGGTGGGTGCCACCGCAGACGCTGGCCGGCAAACTCTGGCGAAGTTCTGAATCGACCAAGTCCTCCACCGAGTACTCCATGCCATCCCGCGCGATCCAGCGGTAATCGGTGTCGTGGTAGATCGTCAACGGAATCAGCGTCCAACTGAATTCGAGTTCCAGGTTGCGGGGCAGGTCGTACTCAGCTTGCCAAAGCCAATCTCGAAGTTGGAAGGTGCGTTCGTCGACCCGCACTTCGGTCTCGAGCGGCAATCCGCATTGCGAGACGATCGCCAGCCACTGGTCGCGGTGTCCCTGGCCCACTTTCGTACTTGGATCCATCTCCACTCGCATGCCCCGTCGAGGCGGATCGCCGTAAGAATCGCCAGGATTCGCTTCAAACCCGTTGATCATTCCACCATCGAGCAGATAGTCCAATGCTCCCTGCGTTCCGTCGCGAGTTTGAACCACGAAGTCACTTCCGTAAGCGAGCAGCCCGTGAAAGATCTGCCACGCGCCCTGCGTTTCGGTCGAAAGGCTTCGACCACGAAGGTTCCTTTCGAGGGTCCGCGAGACCAGGCTCTCGAGCGATTCGGTCTGGTCAAGTTCCAACGCGACCGGTTGCTCCGGATCGGTAGCCAGTGGGCACCCGACCAAGAGGCCAGCGAGCAGGCAGGCGGGAATCAGGACAATCGAAGAAGTGGAACAACGCATCACGAGAGTAGATTGCGTCGACGATTGTTCGCTGTCAACTCAAAGTCGCCAGAAGGGTGGCGTTACTCGCCAATCTCATCGCCCCTGTGCAAGGACCGGCGTGCTCTCGATCGCTGGAAAGCGTCACTTTGAGTCGCAAGTGACTGAGCACGACCGCGAGAAAGAATTGCCGTTGATCATTGCGCGCCACGGTCACTCTTCGAATCGGTCCTCGGCTTCCGCTTCGTACGCTTCGTCCGACTCTTCCGCTTCGCCGTCCTCGGCGTCATCTTGCTCGCGATAATAAGTCCGAACTGGCGGAGGCAAGGGATCGATTGCCAATTGATCTTGCAGGTAGCCCTTGTCTTTGGAGGCTCGCAACATCGCGATCACATCGCCGTAGCCTCCGCCCACGTGAACGATACCGGCGGCAACCGCGGCGATGTCGCTCGGCACGATTGC
>JARFQX010000204.1 GCA_029287555.1 Rubripirellula sp.
GCTTGGTCCACGGCACGGCCGCATCCATGCTCGACTCGACGACCATGATCGTGTTGGACGTTCCGTCCATCACATCGCGGAACTTCCGCTCACCGCTTTCCTCAAACATCAAGCCTTCACCCTGAGGAAGCTGGAATACGGTGTAACCGGGCTCCAGCACGGTGCTCGGATCGACGTAGATCTCAGGCATTTGGTCCAACAGCTTGATGTTATGTGGGCTGTCCCACGGCTCATCAAGGTGAAACTGTTCATACAACTCGCTCTGCTCGACAAAGGGCAGGATCGCGACGCGCCAGCTCAATAGCGGGTTGCCGTCGGCATCTCGAATCGCTCGATCGGGTAGCTTCTTGTACTTCGAGTGGAAGTTGTGCATAGCCAGGGCAATCTGTTTCAAATTGTTACTGGCCGTCATTCGTCTCGCCGCCTCTCGCGCGGCCTGGACGGCTGGCAACAGCAGTCCGACGAGCACGCCGGTCGACCCCATGGAGCCAAGCCCACCGCTTCCATCCAAATCAATCCGAAGAACGTTGCCATTTCTTTGAGGCCGAAACATCTCGAAGATCTCGCCGCTCACGCGTTGGACGTAACGGCGCATCGCATCGTTGACGGGACCCTCGCCTTCGACACCCTTCTGCATCTCGGCCATCATCATGCCACGTCCAAAGTCGATCGCGTTGTTGAGGGATGCTTCCAGCTGCGTGGCCGATGCTTCATCCCGCCCAAGCGCCGCGACGTTGATGGATCCGGTCCCCACGCCGTACTTCATGTTGACGTAGACGGCGTCGGTCAGCTCTGCAAATTCGGACAGTTGCTGGATTGGCGGAGGCAACTGCTGCAGGTTCTGGCGAAGCATTCCGGTGATCATCGGGCGAATCTGATCGAATACAGCGACAACCGTGATGCCATCCTTCTGCGAGAGTCTTCGAGCGAGCGCTGGCAAACGGCCGTTGCCACCATTGACGGCGGCCATCATCGGCTGGAAGTATCCACCCATCCCCACGACAATCGTTCGCGGGTCAGGCTGGTGGATCACGACAGGTGGGTCCTGGCGACTTTGATAGACCGTAAGACCATCGACCTGTTTCAACTCGAATTCGTCCAAAATCTTCGACTTGAGATTGCTGACTTGAAAATCCTTTGAAAGACGAACAACCAATCCGCCCTGCGGCATCGGCATGGGCATACCAATGATGAGTTTCAGGCCTTCGATGTCCCTCGGATCGATTCCGACGTACTCGAGACCAGCGGCCTGAATCACTTCAATTGGCATCATCTGCCACTCCGGTGACGCCATCAATTGCGATGGTGATAACATCGCGGCAACGATCGCATCGTCGGGTATATATTGCGCGGACCGACTCTCGGATTCTTGAGCGCAGAGGCATGTGGACGAAAGCGTGAACAGGGCAGACAGGATCCATAAGGCGGACCGCGGTATCAGGTTTCGATGAAACATCATGACCAGCCAGATGAAGTGGGGGAGAAGTTAGCATCTTGATCGTACCAAACTCTCCGCAGGCAGACTTGAGGAAGAAATAGTCGCACCTCCAGAATTCGCATTCATATCGGCGCGGCAATCTTCAATGGCGATTCTGCAACACGATCTTACCGAAGTGCCCGCCCCGCTCCATCAATCGATGAGCCTGGGCCGCGTCTCTCAGTGAGAATCGAGCGTCAATCGTTGGCTGAATCGTGCCGACGGCAAACAGGGGCACGACGGTCTTCTCGAATTGCTCAATGATTGCGGCCTTTTCGTTCACGGGGCGTGAACGCAAAACGGAACCGATGATGCGGTGCCGTTTGACCATCATCCTCGCAATGTTCAACGCCGCCGTTGTGCCTCCCATGACACCGATCTCGACGAGCGTGCCGCCGACCGCCAACGACTTCATGTTTGGCTCGAGATACGGGGCGCCGATATGATCGAGGATGACATCGACCCCGCGTCCCTGGGTCCGTTTCCGAACTTCTTCGGCGAAGTCTATTTCGCGATAGTCGATGACAAGATCAACGCCCTGATCCTTGACTCGCTGGAGTTTGCCGGTCGATGCCGTCACGATAACCGTTGTTTCCGGAGTCAACGCTTGGCAGAGGTGAATCGCCGCCGTCGCGACGCCGCCCCCACCGCCATGTATCAAGACCGAGTCGGCACCGCCAAGATCGGCAAGCAGAAACAGGTTCAGATAAGCCGTGATGTAGGTTTCGCAGATACAAGCCGCCTGTTCGAAGCTGACGGCTTGGGGAATGGGCATCGTGTGCGACTCGTGGGCAACGGCATACTCGGAATAGCCACCGCCGCCAACCAGCGCCATCACGCGATCGCCGATCTGGAAACGATCGCTAGCTGTGCCCACCGCTTCCACCGTGCCGGCGACTTCCAAGCCAAGAATCTCGGAATCTCCCGGAGGTGGCGGATAGTGACCCTGGCGTTGAATCACGTCAGCCCGGTTGACGGACGTGTTCATCACCTTGATCAAGAGCTCACCAGCTCCGGGCGATGGAGTCTCGAGCTCGGAGAACTCCATCATCTCGGGGCTGCCGAAACCTTTCAGCGTGATTGCTTTCATGAATTTGCGACCTCGGCTCGATTTCCCGGGAAGCGGATCACGTGTGGTGCGAAGAGTGCCGAGGAAGGCAAGGATCGAGGGGCATCATTTGGCCCCATCGACTATCGTTGCTCGACTTGCAATTGGTAGATGACGACCTCGCCGAAGGCACTCTCCTCATCCCCCTTGCTTGGATTCGATTGTGTGTAACATCCCGCTTTGAAGTAGCAGCCCCGCTTCAAGACATCCCACGACATCTTTAGCTCGCCGTTGTACCACACCCTAACCGTCCCCTCTCCGGATTGAATCTTCAAATCAAACGGCGTGCCCAGCCGATGGTCTTTGTCCAACATCACGTCAGGTTCGGCGTTTCGCTCGATGAACAGTTTCTTTCCCTCCAGTCGCACCATGAGCACGTCGTCTTGAGCATCATGGATTTGAGCACACACGACATGACGCTTGACTGGCGGCGTCGCGGTGATGGCGACCCTCATCGTCATCGTGTGGACCGAATTGCCTGCGGTCCCCCACGAAGCGTGCTTCGTCCCGTCATCTGTCATCTCTCGCAATTCACATCGAGGATAGCTGGATCCCTTCGTTGTAATTCCTCCGCAATGGGCCCTAAACACGACGCCCCCACCGTCGGCGTCGACGAAAAAACTACTGGGATCTTGAAATGATTGGAGTTCCGGTTGCTCGACTTCGTCCGGCACGCCCGAGCGTTCGGTATCGACTGGCAACGTCAATCGCCAATTGCTCAAGTCCAGCAAAGCCGCAGGCGGTTGAATGCCGATGGCGGACGTCTGCAGGAACAAGAATAGACAGAGCAGCGTCATTCGCATTTCGAAGCAACCCCTGTTCCCAATCTCGCCTTGGCCGAAACTCAGCTCGAAAGAATCATCACGCCGCAAACTTAATGAAAAGCCCCAGGCACCACATCAAGAAAATGGGGAAGACCGTAATCGCCGTCCACCAGTCTAACCGCTTCCCGCGCGCGAGATCGAAAGCAACCGCAGCGATCAACAAGCCGATCGGAAACCCAATCGCGACCTCAAAATACCAGAGATGCAGCGTCGGCGGTAAAACTTCACCCAAGCCAAAGTGGACGTACGCGACAATTGCAAGGGCGAAACCAACGAATCCCAACCAGGCTAGCCTCCAGACGAGGCCTTGCCTCTTCGTCCGGTTCACGACCCAAAGCAAGACCGGCAGGCAAGCCACGTAGCCGACGCCCACCGCGAAATCTCGGTACCAGAAACCAAAAAGAAAGCCGATCGCTCCCTGAGTCTCGCCCGAGCGCACGCGACTGCTGGTCACGATGGCCGCGATGAAATCAAGGCCCCAATTCAGCAGGCACATCGTCGCAAAGAGCAAGGCCAGCGTTTTCCCCGGACTCGACCAGAAATCTCCAGATCGAATCGCCAAGACGAGCGTTGACACAGCAAGTCCGTAAACCGTCGCGACGAGCAAACCGAATGGATCGAAGTGGGAGACGGAGTCGAGGTTGTAAAAATAAGCATCGGCCGGAAATCGCACGTACTCGATGCCCCGGGCAACAAAGAGAGCCACTCCAACACCTGTCGTCAACACGATGAGGTGAAGAATGCTCAAGCGATCTGCCGAAACGGGCTTCGCGTTCATTCGATCAACCGAATGTCCGGATTCAACTCATTCGTTCGCGTTCTTCGTCGGTGAAGGCGTTGTCTACTTCTTGACCGGCGAGAGCTTGAGCCCGCATCCTTCCCACCTTGCTCATCGTCGCCGCATAAGCGGCTCTTTCTTTGCCAACCGCGTAATTGGCTGCGCCCTCTGCACCGATTCCGATGCCGCCCGCCTCTGAAAAAGCGTCCTGATTCGCACCAAGAAACGTAAAGTGCCAATTGTAATCTCGTTGTTGTTGCTCGATCATCGCCTTCAGTTGCGTCTTGGTGAATTCGCGGCTGGAATTTTCCAAGCCGTCGGTCATGACCACAAAAATCACGAGCCCGGGGCGGTCGGGTTCGTTCATCGCCGCAAGTCTCTCGCCGGTTTCATTGATAGCCCTGCCGACCGCATCAAGCAATGCCGTCATCCCGCGAGGGTGCAGCTGGTACTTGGGCAAGTCCTTCAGGGGAACACCTTTGTGCACGAATTCGTAATCCGTATCGAATTGCACCAGCGTCAATAATGCTTCACCAGGTTCCTTCGCCTGACTTTCGATGAACGTGTTGACACCGCCTTCTGCGTCTTCACGCACCGTGGACATCGAGCCGCTGCGATCGACGACAAGTGTAATATCGGTCAAATCAGTTCTCATTGCATGACTCCTTTTTCAGAGCACTTGAAGTTAGCCGCCAAGCTCGCGCGAACGGCGATGAGACACCGGATGACTCAAGTCCGGTAATGGCGGGCGAGAAGAGTAGTTAGATCAGACACAGAGTAGCGTCTCATCGGCACCGTAGACAAATCTTTGGACACATTGGTTCGGGCAGTTAGAGAACTTTTTTCATGCGGATGCGAGCGAAACGCTACCCACTTCCGGAGAACCGAGCCTAATGCCTTGCCAAGTGTGCGGCAAAGAAATCGATCAAAACCGCGCTGGTCGACGCCCATGCGTCACGGAGGATCGGGAGGCTGGGGAGGTAAAGGGAGACTTTCACCCTTGCCGTTTTGGAGTCCGTCGCAAATAAAGTCTTGGTAGCCCCGTGAGTCGCGGGAAGTGGTGATTTCTGATGGCGATCGAAATCGTGCTTCCTCAAATGCGGTGCAGTGGGAGAAATATGGTGTAACACGCTCGCTCGGATTTCGCTTGGTATCACAGCGCCCAAGCGATGGTTGGCGATCACAGCCGCTTCCTTGCCAAGACACAGGAACTCAGCCATGAAATCTACGATTAAGACCTGCATCCTCGCTACCGTTTTCACAGCCATCGCTTTGGTCGGTAACGCGGACGTCGTCGAAGCCGGAAATAATAGTTGGGGCTGGGCCAAGCCTCTGAGCCAGAAACCGGGCAGTGTGCTTTATACGCTTAATCGTAAGAACCGCCGGCACACGACGTCGCGAAATACGACTTTCAACCGTTCCTATCGGCTGCGTACGTACCCCCAGGCGATAACCACAGCGCCGTCCCATTATCCTCACGTCACCGTCCAATCACCGGTGGTAATCATTGACTCGACAACAACGACGACTCAGGCTCCAAAGCAGCCCGTCTCGGGCCGTCGAGTCATTCACTCCCAACCACGAGTTGTCCAGCCGCACGGCAAAAAAACCTCGATGCTCGACGGGTGGCTGGTTCCTTGAGCTGGTTAGCTCGTTGGCTCCTTGAACACCGCTTCGCCTGGGGATTAGAGGAGACTTCGGGCGGACGACCAAACCGAACCAAGCAGACCCGCTTCGCGACATCGGTTCGGTCTAAGTTCGCGTGGCGAGAGTATTTTCGCCCTTGTCATGGGTCGTCGTCGATCGCTCCGCTGATCGTAGCACTACGACCAGCGGAGCGGTCGGCGAGTGCGTGATTGGTAACGA
>JARFQX010000288.1 GCA_029287555.1 Rubripirellula sp.
ACGAGCGTGAGATTCGATAGGCCAACAGTGCGGCGAGTCCCTCGTGAACGAGTCGACCTTCGAATGGACAGATGAATAGTTGGTGTCAGCCACGCGTCTTGATTCGTTCAAACAGCAATTCATCCGACTTGGGCAACGCGCTCCACCGCGACTGGATCTCGAACAGCGGGCGCAGCGCTCTCATCTCTCGACCCACCCACTTGCCGCGAGAAGCCTCTTCCAGCTTTCGCCTCAGCTCGCAGCTCAATTCGCTCGACAGAGGCATCCGTCCGCCCATCCACCGAGGCACCGTGTCGGGCTCGCCTTTCGCCCGTCGAACATAGGCGACATTGTCTTTAACACGCGAAAGGGAAACGAGCCGACCGGCGAACAAGAATCGATCACCTGGCTTGAGCTTCGAGAGAAAATGCTCCTCGGCGGTTCCAAGGGTGGGGCCTTTCAGATACTTGATCGTCATCGCTGCGTCGGAAACGATCGTGCCGATGTTCATGCGATGCATCGTGGCGACCCGGCGCTGCGCAACGACGTAGCGTCCGTCGGTCACCTCCACTCGGCGAAACTCGGGATATGCCTTCAAGCTGCTTCCACCGCGGACGACAAAGTCGAGCACCCAGCGCCATTCCGTATCGGTCAGAGTCTGGTACGCAGCCGCCGTTCGGACTTCCTCGAGCAGATCATCCGGATCAAAACCGCCTCCGATAGCGATCGTGACCGCGTGCTGGGCAAGCACGTCGAGAGGTTTGCTCAGCAGAGGCTTCGCTTCCAACCGTCCATCACGGATCGCCTGCTGGGCCGCCGCCAGCTCGATCAGTTCGATCGCGTTGGTTGGAACGAAGGCCAAACGGCTGATCGCATCCGGCTGGTGCCCACTACGTCCGGCTCGCTGCAACAATCGAGCGGCCCCCTTGGGGCTGCCCACCTGGACCACCAGGTCGACCGCCGTGAAATCGACGCCCAGGTCAAGGCTACTGGTGCAAACCACTGCTTTGAGCGTTCCACCGCGAAGCCCCTGTTCGACCCAGCGTCGCACCTCGGTATCGAGCGAACCGTGATGAAGCGCGATCCTACCTGCCCACTCGGGTCGTGCCTTGAGCAATTGTTGATACCAGATCTCCGTTTGCGAACGTGTATTGGCGAATACGAGCGCACTATTTACCGATTGCAATCGCTCGGCTACCTGCGGAACCATCTTGGTGCCGATGTGTCCCGACCAGGGAAAGCGATCGATCCGCTCGGGAATGACCGATTCCAGCTCGATTGCTTTTCGCTTGTATCCCTGAATCAGACGAACGGGTCGCTGCGGATCACTCGCTTTCGAAATGCCGACCAACGATTCCATGGCATCGTCCAAGTTTCCCAGCGTCGCCGACAAGCCCCACGTGCGCAAGCCCGGATTGAGCCGTCGCAGTCGTGCAAGCGTCAACTCGGTTTGGATGCCGCGTTTGCTGCCAAGCAACTCATGCCACTCGTCGACGATCACAGCCTCCAAACCGGAGAGTTGCTCGAGCAACCGCTCATGAGTCAAGAGTAAGCAGAGACTTTCAGGGGTGGTAACCAGCGCCGTGGGCAATCGCTTGAGTTGCCTCGCTTTGGAACTTGCCTTGCTGTCTCCCGTGCGGATTTCCAAACTCCACGGAAGTCCGATTCCATCAATGGCCGCGCGGAGCGACGACTCGGTGTCGCCTGCCAGGGCGCGGAGCGGCGTGATCCAAAGGACGCGTAGCGGCGGCGGGCGTTTGGGGTTCCATTTTGCCCGATCTCGATTCTCGCTGAGCCATTGCAGGATCGGGCCCATCCAAAGAGCGAGTGTCTTGCCCGTTCCGGTGGCCGAATGCACCAGGCCGCTGCAGCCGTCCCGGTAGGCGCGCCAAGTCGACCGCTGAAACCGAAAGGGTTTCCAACCAACCGACGCAAAGTAGCGGTCGACAATTTTGGCAGGCGTTTCAGCTGGCTCTCGAAGCATCTTCAATCGTACTCCGTCACGGCAATAACTCTTTTAATTCGGCGAGCGTGTTCGCGTCCTCGGGCTTCTTATCGCGTCGCCATCGGACGATTCGAGGGAAACGTGTGGCGACACCACTCTTGTGACGCGAGCTCAGCTGCAACCCTTCGAACGCGAGCTCCATGACCAACGTCGGTGTGACCTGTCGCACCGGCCCAAACGAATCGCTGGTGTTTTGCCGCACGAAACGGTCGACCTGACGAATCTCGTCGTCGCTCAAACCACTGTAGGCCTTCGCAAACGGGACCAGCTTGTCGCCTTCCCACAGGGCGAAGGTGTAATCGGTAAACAGACTCGCCCGCCTGCCATGTCCCTTTTGCGCGTAAATCAGAACGGCGTCGATTGTGTGAGGCGCAATCTTCCACTTCCACCACGTGCCCCGCACGCGGCCGACATCGTAAGTGGATTCTTTCCGCTTCAGCATTAAACCTTCGGCGTGGTGAGTGCGACTCGTTGCACGCACCGACTCCCAATCGGACCAGTCGTTTCCCGGAACCACGTCGGTGATCTCAAGGTTCGGGTGATCGGTTTGGCTAAAGATCGCTTCCAATCGCTCGCGGCGCTGCTCAAAGGGAAGCCCACGGATGTCTTCGCCGTCATGCTCGAGCAGATCAAATGCGAAGAAGATGACCGGAACTTCTGCGAGCAGCTTCTTACCGACTTTCTTTCGTCCGATGCGTCGCTGCAATTGGGCGAACGGAAGCACCTCATGTTTCGCGTTTGCCGCCAAGATCTCGCCATCGAGTACCGTTCCGTCGGGAAGCCACAACGACGCCGCCTCGATCTCGGGCCAGCGGTCCTCCATCAACTCTTCCCCGCGTGACCAGATGAAGGTTTGGCTCCGGCGGCGTATCAGTTGACCGCGAATCCCATCCCACTTCCACTCGGCCACGTATTCGGCGGCATTGCCGAGCGACGTGGGTCCGCTTGCATCATCAAGTGCGTGAGCGAGGCAAAAGGGATAGGGCTGGCTAATCTCGGTATCGCCAACGTTGGGGTCGGTGAGCCGATGAAAGAAGTCGGGACTCGGCTTCCACGCCCCCATCAAGCGATGCGCGATGACTTCGGCAGGCACGCCCGAATGCTGTGCCAAAGCTCGTGTCAACAATCGTTTGCTGACGCCAACTCGAAACGCACCGGTAATCAGCTTCATGATCACCAATCGCATCGCTTTCGGCGTGTCGTTCCAGATCGCGATGACCGCTTCACGTTGGCGGTGCTCGTCCATCGATCTCAGCGGCAACAACCTGAATTGGATCCACTCGGTAAGGGACCGTTGATCGGAAGGCTTGCCCGCGGGAACGACCAACGAGATCGTTTCCGCGAGATCACCGACGGCGTGATAGGACTCTTCGAAGAGCCACTCGGGGATATCCGCTTCCTCGGCAGCCCAAAGTCGCAGCATCTTGGTGGGCACGAGTCGCCTCAGCTTGTTTCCGGAAAGGAACCAGGCGGCCCACGCGGCGTCGAAAGGCTCGGCCGAAGCAAAGTAGTTTGCCATCGCGTCCACCTTTTCGTTCGTCTTGGTGGTCGAATCGAGTCGTGCGAAGAGATCGGCAAACCCGATCATGGCTGGGATGCTCCCTTGTCGGCGGGCGCGTCCTCTTCTCCTTCCACTCGTTGTCTCGAATCGATCACCGCAGCCTGACGCCCGCTTTCAACCAGGTAACGTGCGACGGTGGCGGCATATCCGTGCGTGACCCAAACCATTTCTGGATCGCACAACTCAACCGCTTCGAGCAGAGACGGCCAATCGACGTGATCACTGATCACAAATCCGCGATCGACCGAGCGACGTCGCCGTGAGCCACGAACGGCCATCCAACCGCTCGCCATTGCCGTGCTGATCCGTCCGAATCGTCGCAACCATGTCGTCCCGTGCGCACTGGGTACCGCCAGCACGAGTCCGCCGCGAAAGTCATGCTTGCCCTCGATCGAACCGACGTACTTCGTTGGCGGCAATTTCACACCGCTTTCGCGGTAGGCTTCGATCCCCTTTTCCACCGCACCGTGGGTATAGATCGGGCCGATCGTATCGTCGAGCCCGGCAAGCAGCCGCTGGCTCTTACCGATGGCATAGCCATACAGCACGCAGCACTTTCCAGCGTCTTGACTGTCGCGCCACCAACGATTCACAGCATCCATCGCCGATGCTTCTGATTCCCACCGATAGACCGGCAATCCAAAAGTTGATTCGGTCACAAACAGGTGACAACGAATCGCCTCCCAGCTTGGGCAGGTCGGGTCGCGACCCAGTTTGTAGTCGCCCGTCACGACCGCAACGCGACCACGATGCTCCAGGCGAACCTGGGCTGAACCGAGCATGTGTCCGGCCGGGTGCAGACTGACCGTGACCCCTCGGACTTGAATCTCTTCGCTGTAGCGGAGGAATTGAAAGTCGGCTTCGGGCAACATCCTTGATCTCAACAAGGCTTCCCCATCGGCCGCAGCCAGGTAATGGCGGCATCCCCGCCGCGCGTGGTCACTGTGCGCGTGGGTGATCACGGCACGCTCTACCGGCTGAGCCGGGTCGACAAAGAAGTCACCCGCCTGGCAATACAAGCCTCGGGGCGTTGACTGCAGAAGCGAGTCAGTGGACATGGGTCGGGGGGGGTGATTCGGTGATTGCGGCCAGCGAAAGTCAAGGATTCGATCGTTTGTCCGCGTTCGTCAAGTCACGCCCGGGACCCAACCTATTAGAGAGACGCGGTGCTGCGACTCTCCTCCGTTACTCTCCTCCGTTAATGCCTGCTCGATGAGCAAGTTGGCGATTTCGCGACGCGACCAATTTCGAGACGACCGTTTTCGAGACGACCGGTCTCGATTCGCGGGCGCCTTCGCGGCAACCGGCGTTTCATCTTCACGGCGAGCCTCGACCTGCAGCAACGCATGGCGCCAATCGGCCGTGTGCGCACCGGAATTATCGATCCCGATGCAAGGGTCGGACGTCATGGCACAACCCAGTGCGCGGTAGCCGCCTTTTGACCATCGGTCCCGTAATCAATGCGAGCCCGCACGTGTCCTTCGGGGCGGAGGTAGAGAATGTCAACCGAGAGCGCGGTGGTACGCAAGACACGAAAGTTCTCGCGGCCACGCTGCGCTTCCATTTCGCTCAATTCGCGGTCACCGGTTTCCGGTGGCTGGTTACTTGGAAGCACGAGGCCCGGGGGCTCGATCGACGCGTACACGGCGCGGCTACGCAGCGGCGTGGCATCCCACGCCAATTGTTCCTCGGCGAAGCCCAGCATGGTCGCATGTCCCTCGATCCGAACCTGGATCTTGGTGGAATGTCGGTAGAACAGCCAACACGCATTGGCGCCCCTGCACGATGACCCGCCGACGCCTTCCGCTGCGACCCCAGAGGACCATTCGGAAGGTTGAAGTTGATGGACCTTGGCCGAGCGAACATCGGTGTACAAATCAAGCGAACGGAATTCGCGATCAACTCGTCGCAGGATTACGGTTCGTGTCTTGGGCGAGAGCGCGCCGGAACGATTCGTTTCAACCGTCGAGAAACCTCCGTGATTCCACGCATGACGTTTGGAACTCACGCCGGCCTCGAGGTTTTCCCAGAGCCAGGCGTCAAGCTGATCCAACGGTTTTGGCGAAGAGAGAATGGAATCGAATGCGGATCGCAAGCTCATATCGAAACCAATCAAAAGCGACGCTGGACGTCGCTATTGAAAAAGAAAAAATGGACGAACGATGAATGGTTACTGACTTACTATGAGTCTACCTTCCAGGCAATTGTCGGTCAGCCCGACGACCCGGAGCCCGATTGATTCGGTCGAGAGCCGCTTGGAGGCCACGGGATAAAGGAACTGGTCCGTTTCATGTATTGACGATATTCCTCCGATCTACCTGACAAATCGCGTTCCAGCAAGGCGACACCAGAGACCTTCAACAGTAGAAACGTCATCAACAGCGGGCTGATGATCAACCAAACCGTAGACATCGAGACCGCAACCAAGAAAATACCCCACCAGATCATTGCGTTGCCGAAATAGTTTGGATGCCTGGTGTAGCGCCACAATCCGTGGTCCAAAACGGGCTGCTTCGGTTCCGCTAACTTGAAACGAGCTAGTTGGTAGTCGCCGACGGCTTCGAAGAAAAAACCGATCGACCAGACGGCTATCCCAGCGTAGGCCACAACGGTGATGGGCGACTCATCAAATTGGCCCACTTGAACGGGCAACGAAACGACCCACATCACCGCTCCCTGCAAGATGAAGACGGTAAACAAGCTGACCCACCAGAAGGATTCGCCGCGGTGCTCTCGCATCGCTCCATATCTTGGATCTTCGCCGCGGCCATGATTCCGCCAGGCTAGGTAAGTGGAAAGTCTGATGCCCCAAAGCGACGTCAGCGCGACCAGGATGACGGCGCGGCCGTGCTGCAATCCCATCGCGAACGTGACCCAGGCCACGACAACGAATCCGAGTCCCCAAAAAATGTCGACGATACTGGCGTCTTTCATGCGCAGACTAACCAGCCACAACAAAATCATGATGCCGGCGATCGCGAGCGCGTTAAGCAGCAGCATTTGGCCCAAGCTCATGTTGCCCCACCCGCGACCTCATTGACGTCAAACAAGTAATGGCCCACTCCCCATTGATTCCCCTCTTGATAACGGAACAACTCCGCACAAGCCATGAAAAACATACGCCACCGCTGAAGCATGACGCGGGGTGGGTCCGCATTGGGAATCGTTGCAAGGATTCGGCTCGCTTCGGCCTCCGACGCGTCGAGCCGCGCGAGCCACGCTTCGCAGGTTCGAGCGTAGTGGGTGCCGGGAATCCACCATTGCTGTTGAACGGTCATGTCATCGTGGTAGCGAAGAAACAAATCCTTGGCGGGCATGATGCCACCGGAGAAAAAGTGTCTCCCCATCCAGTTTTCTTCACCCTCGGTTTCAAACGTGTAGGCGAGATCCCGATGACAAAAGATGTGAACAAACAGATGGCCATCGGGAGCCAGCCATTTGGCGATTCGGGCGAGTAGATCCTCGTGGTTACGCACGTGCTCGAACATTTCCACCGACACGACGCGATCGAAAACCTCTGGACTTTCGTAGCTGCCAATGTCCGCCGTGATGACTTTCACGTTTTCGAATCCTCGCTGACGACAAACCGACTCGATGTGGGCCTTTTGCGTTCTCGAGTTGGAAAGTGCCGTGATTTGGCAGGCGGGAAAATGTTCGGCCATCCAAAGCGTAAGCGATCCCCAGCCGCAGCCAATATCGAGAACCCGCATTCCGTCTTGGACTGCGGCTCGCTCGCAGGTGAGCCGGAGCATCGCCTCTTCGGATTCATCCAGAGTGGTGGAATCGTCCTGCCACCAACCGCCGCTGTACTTCAGCCGCGAACCGAGCACCCGTTCGAAAAAAGCCGACGGAACTTCATAGTGTTGCTCGTTTGCCCGATGCGTCTCGATCGTGACCAGGCTCTTGCGCTGGCGGTCGGCAAACCGATCCAGTGCCAAATCGTAATTATCGCCCGCGACCGCGCGCTCCTGCACGAGTCGGTCGCGAAGCATCCGCCGCATGCCGTAGCGAATCACCGAATCGGGAAGCCATCGCTTCTCAGCGAGTTCAATCAAGGTCATCGAAATCCACCTGCCTTCTTCTCGTTACGCCCAGACTCAAGTTCCCATTACGCCAAGACTCAAGCGGCCATTTGTCGGCGCAACAACAGCGCCTCCCACGAGAAATCATTGATCTTTGACAACTGCCACAGCAGGTATCCGCTCATGGCGAAGTTTCCCAGCAGCAGAATCGCTACCAACCAGCCACCCCTGGCGAGCCAACTCGTCTCCTTGTAGGCAACCCAAAGATAGAAGGTCAAGAAGCCAAAGTAGGCGTCCATCAGCGTGGCGATGAACCAAGGATCCGGCCACAAACCGCGGCCGCCCTCAAGCACACTGCGGTCGAGCGACGCGACGACGGTAATCCAGGTCATGCATGCCAATACAACACAACAAAAGGCGATCAGTACCCACTTCATTGGATCATTCACCCAGCGCGGGGAAGCGAGGAGTCAGACGGTTATTAGGTTTTTGAAACAGAATTTGAGCCACCCCGATCTGCTTCTCGCAAAACGCCCCTTCGCAGTAGCAAAGGTAGTACTCCCACATCCGCAGGAACGAGTCGGACATTCCAAGTCGACGAATGCGTTGAATGTTCTCGTAGAATCGCTCG
The DNA here is from genome assembly GCA_029287555.1 of Rubripirellula sp. Lineage (GTDB taxonomy): Bacteria > Planctomycetota > Planctomycetia > Pirellulales > Pirellulaceae > Rubripirellula. The sequence continues at coordinate 8,199 of JARFQX010000288.1, forward strand.
CGCCAACACCGCAGGGTCTGACCGTAATGTTCCGCGAAATCCTCCACATGGACGAACTGCAGATCCGTCGTGCGCCCGACCGAGCGGGTCATCGCACCGAGCGAAGGAAGACAACCGCCCGGAAAGATGTACTTCTGGATAAAGTCAACCGATTTGCAGTACTCTTCAAATCGTTGGTCGGGAATCGTAATCGCCTGGATCGCAAGCAAACCGTCAGGCTCAATAAGGCTGGAACACTTCGCGAAGAACGCGTCAAAATATTCGTGCCCAACGGCCTCGATCATCTCAATCGAAACCAGTTTGTCGTACTTCCCAGTCAAGTCGCGGTAGTCAGAGGAAAGGAGCGTCACGCGGTCGTCGACACCGTGTTCTGCGAATCGCTTCTTGGCAAAATCATGTTGTTGTTTCGAGATGGTGGTCGTCGTGACGTGGCATCCGTAGTGCGTCGCCGCATGCAATGCAAACCCTCCCCAGCCGGTGCCGATTTCCATCACACGATCGTCACGCGAAAGCTGAAGCTTGCGGCAGAGACGATCATATTTTTCGATCGACGCCTCCTTCATGGTGCTGCCCTCGGTGGGAAACACGCCGCTTGAATAGGTCATCGTTTCGTCGAGGAACAAGGCATAAAATTCGTTGCTCAAGTCGTAATGGGCAGAGATGTTGCGGCGGCTACCGGCTCGCGTGTTTCGATTCAGCCGGTGGGTGAACTTGCGTCCCAGATCGAGTAGCGAATTCCACGTGCCTCCCAATTCGGCGGACGCTTGCATGTTTCGCGCAAAGATGCGAATCAATCCGGTCAGATCATCACACGACCAGTCGCCATCGATGTACGACTCTGCCGCTGCGATGCTACCGCCCGTGGCGACGGCACGATAGAACCTTGGGTGGTGCACTCGCACCGCAACACGTATGTCCGCATCCGCATCCCCAAACTTTTCGGACCGGCCACCTTCCACCACGGTGATCTCGCCACCCACAATGCCCTGCAGTTTGCCCAGCACCGCTCTGCGCAATACGCCCTGCTTTAGCGAGACTCGGGCAACTCCGATCGCATTGGCTGGCGACTTCCGGCTGAACGAACCCCCGAACTTGCGGGAAGTGTTTGGGGGTGAGGATAGAACTGACATTTCTTTATCCACAATCGAAGTGCTTGATAGTAGATCGCTCCAAGTATTTGCACGGCGGCAACCGGGCGACGAAGCAGCGAGCGGGCGAGTTGCCCATCGGTCAGCGGAGCCCGAGTCAGGTGCAGGTCCGCATGGAAGAGGCGCTGCCCATCGCGGCAACAACCAATTGACAAACCCAAGCGTGTGCCGGGAGAACCGACTCGCCACTGATATTCCGAGTCCATCCCCATGAAGGGAGAGACGTGAAACGATTTGGGGTGTGCGTAGCGGTGAAGCGAGTTCGGCAGTCGGTTGCCTTCCCACAACACGTAACAGTGGCGTTCGTTCCAGGGCGTGTTGCTGACTTCTGCCACCACAGCCACCGGTGAATCGCCGTCATCGTCAAAGCAGTAGATAACATTCAGTGGACTGAAGTAGATTCCGAAGTGACGCAATTGAGTCAGTGCTCGAACCGGACCATTCGGACGGGTGCCGGTGATCTGCTCGACCAAGCGGAGTGCCGCCTCTTTCACCGACAAGTCGTGGTCCCCAAAGTGATCCGCCCGGAGAAACGAGGCGGGTGAGAATCGAGAACCGCTCAACAGCCATCGCGACGCCAAAAGTTGATCGACCTCGTCCAAATCGAGGTAGATCCACGAAGTCGAATACGAAAACTGGTGCTCGGGCTCCGAACGACGGTGTCGAACACGACCGCGATAGAGACAACTATTCATCGACTCTCTCAATTCGTGTCCATCTCTTCCGCGATTCCCTGGCCGGCAAGCCCCACCGATGCCAATGACCGGGATGGTTGACAAACGGGGTGCCGCAGATCCTCGAGTCTCAATCCGAAGTCGCGAACCACCGCGAGCGCCGAGTTCACCCCGTCCTCATGAAATCCGTAACCCCAATAGGCACCGCAATAGCTGACTCGCTTCACTCCGCTGATCTCACCGAAGCGTCGCTGGGACTCAATCGACTTCATGGAAAAAACGGGATGCGTGAACGTAAACCTCTGCAACACGCTCGCCGGGTCAATTTCTTCATCGGCATTGAGCGTCAAACAGAGCGGCCCTGGCAGCCCCAACTGTTGCAGCCGATTCAAATCATAAGTCACGCTGACCTGGCCACTTGGTCGATCCGGGATGTGGTAATTCCAACTCGCCCAAGCCCGACGTCTGCTCGGCAACAGCGATGCGTCGGTGTGCAGCACCCCGCTGTTCGGCTGATACGGAAAGCCAGACAGAACCTCGTTCTCGGCATCGGTCGCGTCTTCCAAGATCGACAACGACTGATCCGCATGACAGGCAAGGACCACGTGGTCATACTCGGCCTGCTCTCGATCGCGAAACCTTAACCGAACACCCCCTTCGACCCGCCGGAGTCCCGTCACCGGACAGTTCAAGAAAACTCGCCCACCGAGCGGACTGACTAGACGGTCGACGTAAGACTGCGATCGGCCCGCGACAGTCAGCCATTGTGGACGATCACGCAGTTGTAACAGTCCGTGATTGAGGAAGAAACCGAGAATGAACTTGGCGGGAAACTGATCGAGCAAACCGGGGTCAGCCGACCAAATCGCCGCCGACATCGGAATCAAGTAGTGATCTCGAAATCGCTTTCCCAGCCGCAACTCGTCAAGAAACTCGCCAAGCAGAATACTCTCGTCCGGCCGCTCGCAGAATTCGATCGCTCGCCTATTGAATCGCACGATGTCGCGCAGCATTCCAAGGAAGGAGGGCCGGAGCAGATTTCTCCTTTGCGAGAACAAGCCGCTAAGGGAGCTTCCTTGATATTCCAGACCCGTCTGATGGCAACGAATACTCAAGCTCATGTCGCTCGCCTGAGTCTCGATGCCCAATAGCTCGAGCATCCGGCAGAGGCGCGGATACGTTCTTCGATTCAGCACCATGAAGGCGACATCCGCCGAAACTTTTCGCCCGTAAGCTTCAACGATTACCGTGTGAGCGTGACCGCCGGGATGCGAGCCCGCCTCGAACAGGTCCACCTGATTGGCAGTCGCGAGCAGCCGCGCGGCCAGATTCCCGCTAATTCCCGATCCAACAACGGCGATTCGCATGCGACGTAGAAGCAAATTTCAAAGAGGCGGACAACGAACGGACAAAGTTTACACTGCCGACAAGTAGCAGGGGTGGGGGCAGGGGTGAGAGGCGAGAGGCGAGAGGCGAGTGGCGAGAGGCGAGTGGCGAGAGGCGAGTGGCGAGAGGCGAGTGGTTGAGGGATGAGCGGCGAGAGGCGAGGGGCGTGTGGCGAGAGATGAGT